>DASUAD010000408.1:0-5812 GCA_035763965.1 Thermoanaerobaculia bacterium
GCCGACCACCGGCGGATCGCTCTCGTCTGCCGGCGCGGCCTTTCCGTCGGCGCCGACGGCGCTCTCTTTCTCTCGGGCGGCGGTGACGGACGCATCCACCTCGATTACTTCAACGCCGACGGGGGCCCCGCCTCCTTCTGCGCGAACGGCACGCGGTGCGCGGCGAGGTACGCCGTCACGCGCCGCCTCGTGGCCGACGACGAGCTCGTTCTCGAGACGGGGTGGGGCCACATCGGCGCGCGCGTCGAGGGGGAACAGGTCACGCTCGCGCTCCGCGAGGTGATGGCGCCGAGCGAGCCGATCTCGCTCGACCTCGAGAGCTCCGAGCGCTACGCGACCGCGGGCCTCCCACCGACGGGCATCCCGATCCACGTCGGGGTCCCGCATCTCGTCGTTTTCGTACGAGGCGATCTTTCCGCGCTCCCGATCGATAGGGTCGGGCCGCCGCTCCGCCGCCACCCGCTCCTCCCCGAGGGCGCGAACGTCAACTTCGTCCGGATCATCGGACCCGACCGTCTCGAGGTGCGCACGTGGGAACGCGGCGTCGAGGCGGAGACGCTCTCCTGCGGCTCCGGAGTCGTGGCGTCGGCACTCGTCGCCGCGCAGCGCGGGCACGTCGAGCTGCCGGTCGCGTGCGGCACGAAGAGCGGTGTGGATCTGACGGTGGGCGGCCGGCTCGAGCGCGACGTGTTCACCGACGTCACGCTGACCGGCGACGCGCGCGAGGTCTTCCGAGCGGAGCTGACCGAAGAGGCGTGGAAGGAGTAGAGGCGCTGAAGAGGATCGCGTTCGGTTCTCCCGAAGCCCCGCCACCGCCCTCCAAGATCGTGGCCGTCGGGCGCAACTACCGCGAGCACGCCGCCGAGCTCGGGAACCTCGTCCCGGAGGAGCCGCTCCTCTTCCTGAAGGCGCCGTCGTCGCTCGTCCTGGACGGCGGCGAGATCGTCCTGCCGCCCGAGTCGTCGCGCGTGGACTACGAGGGGGAGCTCGCTCTCGTGATCGGGCGGCGGGTCAAGAGCTGGCCGCAAGAGAAGTGGCTCGAGGCCCTTGCCGGAGTGTGCTGCGCGAACGACGTGACCGCGCGCGACCTCCAGAAGAAGGACGGCCAGTTCGCGCGAGCGAAGTCCTTCGACACGTTCTGCCCCGTCGGGCCGGCGATCGTCGCGGGACTCGACGCCTCGGACCTCGCGATCGAGACGCGCGTCAACGGCGTCGTGAAGCAGTCGTCGCGGACATCGAGCATGGCGTTCTCGCCGGCGTTTCTCGTCGCGTACGTCTCCCGGATGATGACGCTCCTCCCGGGCGACCTGATCCTGACGGGCACGCCCGCCGGCGTCGGACCGCTCGCTCCAGGGGACGTCGTGGAGGTGGAGATCGAGGGAATCGGCGTCCTCTCCAATTGCGTCGCGAGGCCAGCCTGACGCCTCGCCTTCGCCCGGGCCTCGCGTCCGCGCTCCTCGTTGTTCTCGCGGCCTCGATGGCCTCGAAACTCTCTCCGGCGGACGCGAAACACCGCTGGAAGCTCTTCGCGCGATCCCTCGCGGGCGAGGCCGTTACCGCCTCCGAGAGGACCGGATTCTGGTTCGATCCGACTTACGCCGCCTTCCTCGAGGAGGTCCGCCGTCGCACGCCGACGGACGCCACGATCGCCATCATCGTGCCTCCCTGGCCCGACGTGTACGTCTATCAGGCGGCGTACCAGCTCGCGCCGCGCCGCGTCGTCCAGCCGGGACAAGAGAAAGAAGCATCCTTCGTCGCGGCCTATCGCTATCAGTACCGTGACGTCCGGAACCCGGACGTGATCGCGCTTCCCAACGGCGCCCTCTTCCGCCGCCGGTGACGTTCGCCGACGCGCTCCTGGGGGTTCTCGCGGGCGCGCTCGTCGCCGGCGTGACCGGCTACGCCGTCGCACGCTTCTTCACGGGCGGCCTCACCCGATCCGAGAAGCTCGCCTGGAGCTTCGCGACCGGGCTTCTCGTCCAGGTGATCCTGTTCGTGATTATCGTGTCCGTTCTCCCGGGGCGAGCCGTCCTGCCGATCCTGGCGGTCGACGCGGGGATCGTCACGACGAGCTTCCTGGCGCGCCGGCCTCGCTTTTCTGCCGTCCGATTCGGAATACCTCGTCCGTCCGTCGTCGCGCTCCTCGCGATTGCCGGCGCCGCCTGGTTTTTGTTCCTCGTCGCCGCTCTCTCCGAGCCGATGTGGGCGACCGACTACCTTGCGATGTGGGGTCTGAAGGGAAAGACGATCTTCGAGGCAGGATCCATTCCGCGCAGGCTCTTCCAGGATCCCGCCCTGTCGTGGGGGCGCCCCGACCATCCTCTGTTCGTGCCCCTCTCGCTCGCTGCGCTCGCCTCGTTCGCCGGAGGCTGGAA
The DNA here is from genome assembly GCA_035763965.1 of Thermoanaerobaculia bacterium. Taxonomy (GTDB): domain Bacteria; phylum Acidobacteriota; class Thermoanaerobaculia; order UBA5066; family Gp7-AA6; genus Gp7-AA6. Next base: position 2,376 of record DASUAD010000408.1, read on the forward strand.
CGACCAGGCGCTCGCGCTGTTCTTTCCGCTCTGCGAGCTCGCAACGCTGCTCGCGGTATGGGGTTTCCTCGCGCGACGCGTCTCGCCGCTCGCGGGAGCGTCGGCGGCGGCGCTCGTCTCGGTCTGTTTTCCTCTCTATCGCGCCCTCCATGCCGGCCTCGCCGAGATCCCGCTCGCTCTCGGACTGGTGCTGGCGTCCGGCGCGTTTTTCGACGTCCTCGAAACCGGGTCTCGATCGGCCATGGCGAGGCTCTTCTCCGCGTCGCTCCTCTGCGCCTGGACGAAGCCGGAAGGAACGCTCTTCGTTCTGCTTCTCGCCGTCGTTCTCTGGGTCCGGCACAGGATGCGGCCCGTCGAAACGTGGAGGAGCGGGGGATGGACGCTCGTCGTGCCTCCCGTCCTCCACGCGAGCCTGATGTTTTTCCTTTGCCGGCCGAAGCCGCCGCGGGACTTCGACCTCACGTTCTTCGAGCCACGCCGGTGGCCGGAGCTTCTGTCGCGCTTCGGGACCGTGCTCGCGCGAATCCTCACCACGGAGGCGCTCGGCGCGTGGATCCCCCTGCTCGCGATCGGGCTCTTCTTACTCCTCACGCGGCGAGGTCTCGCGGATCCCCTCCTCGCCGTCTTCGCCCTGCAGATCCTGGCCTATCTCGCCGCCTTTTCGATCTCACCCTACGACCCGATGTGGAAGGTCGACTCGTGCTTCGATCGGATCGTGGCGACGCTGTTTCCCGCGTTCGCGCTCGTTCTCGGAGCGCGAGTCGCCCCCGACGCCGCGGCGCCGGAAATCAGTTGAGGTGCGTTTCCGCGCGCGTGAGCGCGTGCGTCCAGACGGGAAATCCGCCGCTCGTCCGTCCCCCGAACCCGGACGGCAGCGAATCGCTTCCGTTCAAGGTCGCTTTGGGACCGAGGAGCTCGGGAACCACCGGGAAATAGAGAAAGCCTTTCCCGGACGGGTCGCCGAGGCAGCGCACTTCCAACTCGATTCCGTCGCGGCGCGCCCCTTCGAGTAGGGCTGGAGGTACCGGCAGCGTCCACACCGCCGGATACGGCGACGTCTCTCCGGAACGTCGTCGAAAGAGAGGCGTTCCGTCGGCGTTGATCTCGAGCCCGACGTCACGCGGCTCGGCCAGCATGCGGAGGTGCAGGACCGCGCTCTCGAGCCGGCTAAACCGGGAGCGGCCCACGCGCTCCCGAACGGCGTCTCCCGGATGGAGGACGGCGTAGTCCGATGCAACAGTTTCCGGCACCCGGTACGCCACGAGCGCGAGGAGCGCGGCCCCACAGGCGGCGACAACCCATGCTCTTCGAGAGCCTCGCAGAAGCGGAATCGTGATGCCGATCGCTGCGTGCAGCAGGGGCAGGAGCGGCAGCGTGTAGCGGGTTTCCGCTCCGAAGAGGAGGCCCTGACCGGCCGAGATCGCGAGTATCGCCGCCGGGACGAACCTCCATTCCGATCGAGTCGTGGCGCAGGCGATGGCCGCCGACGCCACGAGGATCGCCGGGATCCACCACCAGCGCCGCAGGAACTTGCTCGCGCGGAAGTAGTGCGGCTCCTCCCACCGGGTCGGAAACTCCTCCGCGGAGAGGAAGGCGTGGGTCGTGCGCCAGGCGATCGAGCGGAGCTCGTCGGCGCCGAACCGGCGGAGGAAATCGGCCCATCGGCCGCGGACCGCCTCGAGGTCCGCCCGGTTCCGGTCCTCCGGCGTTTCCCCGGAAGGCCACTCCTCGGGTGCCGGCGGCCACGCGTATTCGCGACTGCCGAAGAAGAGCGCTTGGCTCGCTGGGATGGAGCCGGGGTCGAGTGGCCAGCGCGCGAGGCGGGCGAGCAGGACGAGGAGAACGAAGGTTCCAAGGAAACCGAAGAGGAGCACCGCGACGGACCCCCAGCGCGGGACGTCGGCGGTCGCGAAGAGCACGACGGCGATGGCGAAGAGCGCGAAGCCGAGGTTCGGCCGGACGAGAAGGATCAGCGGGCAACTCGCTCCCAAAGCGGCGAGCCCCACAGACGGGCGTTTCGGGAGGATGACGAGCGCCGCGCCGAAGAGGGCCGTGGCGCCGATCGCGAGAGGCTCCGTGATGATCCAGTCCGCGACGTCTCGGAGCTGGATCGACAGCAGACAAAGGGCTGCGAGAAAGACGCCGGCGAACCGCTGGCCGCGTCTCCACAGCGCGACCGACAACGCGGCGATTCCCGTCCATATCCAGAGCGCCTGGAAAACGAGGAGACGTCTGACTTCCCCGGGTTCACCGCCGTTCGGAAGAGCGACTCGGAGAAAGAGGATGTAGCCCGGCTTGATCAGGTGCCCGCGACCCGCCGTCACCTCCGACAGGTCGGTTCCCGCCTGCCAGCGGCGCAGAACTTCCAGATCCGGCACCGCGACGTCGGTCCCGGGATCGGCGGCGATCGCCCCGGCGAGAAAGAGACAGAGCTGGATGCCGAGCAGCATGACGAGAAGGGCGAGCTGCGCGAACCTGGAGAATTTCACGGACACGGCGGTCTCGAATTCTCCCGCGGCTCGGCGCGGGTCGACTGTCGACCGCATTCGCGGGTGCGCTTACCGGAAGGGGATTTCGCGGTCGGAGCGACATCCCCCCGTGCGCGAGAGACTCCGAAAGAGATTGCACACACCCTGCTCGAGGTCCGGCCTGCCCGCGATCTCGAGGAGCGGCCCTGCCCCTTCGCCTCCAAACCTCCACGCGTAAACGGCGACGTTCCGGAGCGTCGGCCAGTGATGGCGGTAGATCGCGAACTGCTTCTGAAGGAAAGCGGTGCCGACCGGATAACCGACCTGCTCGAAGCCTTGGAGTACCGGAAGGATGTCCTTCCCGGCAGGAACGCGCTCGGCGAGAGCCGACAGCAGTTCGTCGAGCCTCCACGGATCGTCCTCGCCGGCTTCTCCGATGATCGTCGTGCCGACGGGGTAGAAGTACGGCGTCACGAGGTCGGTGAACTGCGGGCGAAAGTAGTCGTCGAGGAACCGCGGGTCCCACGCGATCGGATCGAGCCTCGTCGGATAGAGAACGAGCTTGTCGGGAAAGAGGAGCTTCAGCGTCGAATACGCCTGCTCTTGCGCCCGCGGAGTCGTGAACCCCTCGACGACCTGCGCGTCCCAGAAGTAAAAGCCCGCGAGGTTCCGTTCCGAGCGGGCCTCGGCGATCTGCGCCGCGTCGTGCGCGAAGGTGAAGATCTCGTCGGTCGTGAAAAAAGCGAGATAGGTCAGCCCGGCGGCGCCCGCGAGCTCATCGGTCTCGCGACTGGGCGGCCGGAGGGTCGCTACGACGTTGGCGCCGGCCTTCCGAATCTCCTCCCACTCCACAGGATCCTGATCGTTTCTCTCGAGAACGAGGACACGCAGTCCGGCGGGAGGGATGGCGGGAGCAGGCCGAAAAACCTCCGAGGGAAGGAGGAACACGAGAGCAAGAAGTCGGGCGAG
>DASUAD010000409.1:0-5395 GCA_035763965.1 Thermoanaerobaculia bacterium
TGCGCAGCCAGCGAGACCGAGCAGCCCGGCTGCGGCCACGGCAGCCGCAGCAAGCGTTCCTCTCCTCCTGTTCATTCTTTCCTCCTTCGCGTTGCCGATGATAGAAGATTCGCCTGCAAGGGGTATTCCCGTGCCTCCGACGAGTCGATGCAGCGGGCGAAAGGACGGCGAATGAAGAAAGCGATTCGATTGATCCTGGCCGTTTTTGCGCTCCTCGTAACGGCCGCGCCGCTCGGCGCACAGAAGGTCGACGTCGTCGAGAAGGAGCTTTCGAACGGCATGGGACTCCTGGTGGTTCGTCGCGAGGGCGAGGCGACCGTGGCGGGCGGCTGGGTCGCCCTCGTCGGAAGCTCCAACGAGCGGCCCGGGATCACCGGCATCTCGCACCTGTTCGAGCACATGATGTTCAAAGGCACTCCGACGATCGGCACGAAGGATTACAGGCAGGACGTTGCGATCATCGCCGAGCAGGAGAAGGTCCGGGACGAGATCCGTCAGGAAGAGGCGAAGATGCGGGCCGCCTACCGGCGAGGCGAGATCGACGACCTCCTGAAGCCGGAAAACAAGACACCGCGCCTGCGCGAGCTCGAGAAGAAGTTCGACGAGCTCATCACGAAGCAGCGGACGGTCCTCGTCAAGAACGAGTTCGACCGGATCTACACGACCGCGGGCGCCTCCGGGATGAACGCCTTCACCAACGAGGACATGACCGGGTACTTCATCACGGTGCCTTCCAACAAAGTCGAGCTCTGGATGTGGATGGAGTCCGAGCGCCTTCTCCACCCCGTCTTTCGCGAGTTCTACGCGGAACGCGACGTCGTTTTCGAGGAACGGCGGCTCCGCACGGAGGCGACGCCGCTCGGCAAGTACGAAGAGACGTTCGAGTCGATGTTCTGGGAGTCGCACCCTTACAACTGGCCGGTCGTCGGCTGGCCGTCGGATATCCCGGCGATCACGAAAGCGCAGGCGGACGCCTATTACTCGACGTACTACGCGCCGCAGAACATCACGTTGATCCTCGTCGGCGACGTGGATCCCGGGAAGGTCGCCGCGACGGCCGAGCGGTATTTCGGCCGGATCCCGCGCGGCAAGAACCCCGTACCCGACGTCGTGACGCTCGAGGTCCCGCAGCAGGCGGAGAAGCGGCTGAACGCCGAGGCGGAAACGAACCCGCAGGTCGACATCCTCTGGCACACGGTGCCGTTCGGACACGCGGACTCGTATCCGCTCCAGGTCCTGGCGCAGATCCTCTCGACCCGCACGGGCCGCCTCTACAAGGGGCTCGTCCTCGGATCTCAGGTCGCGACGGAGGCGTTCGCGCGGCAGGAGTCGCGGAAATGGGCGGGCCTCTTCAACGCAGGGGGCGAGGCGAAGGAGGGCCGCAGACCCGAGGAAGTCGAGCAGGCGATCTACGCCGAGATCGAGAAGCTGAAGAAGGAGGACGTGCCAGCGGAAGAGCTTCAGAAGGTGAAGAACAACTTCGCGGCGGCGGAGTACCGGCGGCTGTCTTCGAACTTCCCGATTCTCGTGCAGCTCATCGTCAACGGCGGGCGCGGAGACTGGCACGAGGTCAATGCGGCCGGCGCGAAGGTCCAGGCAGTCACGGCCGCCGACGTCAAGCGCGTCGCGAACAAGTACTTCACGAAAGAGAACCGCGCGGTCGCGATCTACACGCGGAAGGCCGGTGCCGTCGCCGCGACCGAGGACCCGGACCTCTCAGGTCTCGACGACCGGGGCAAGTCGATGGTGAAACAGGTCATGCAGAGGATCCAGACCGTCGACGATCCGGAGAAGCTCCGCCAGATGGCCGCGCAGATGGACGCGAGCTCGGGCTCGGTCCCGGCGGGAATGAAGCCGGCCCACGACGTCGTCCGCAAGAAGGTCCAGGCTCGCATCGACGAGCTCGAGAAGGCGGGGAAGAAGTGATGAGGAAAACCGCTCTCCTCTCGTTCGTTCTCGCGGCCGCGGGATCGGCTGCGATCGCCGCCGCGGCGCAGTCGGCTCCGGCCTCCGGATCCCGCCCGAAGGCCACGCGGCCCGCGGCGCACAGCGCGATTCCGTCCCGGCCGGAAAAACTCGTCTTTCCGCCGCTCGTCTACGAACCGCCGTCGCCAGCCGACCACCGGGTGAAGCTCGCGAGCGGTCCGGTCGCGTACGTGGTGCCCGACAAAGAGCTCCCGCTCGTCAACCTCGTCGTCTACGTCCGCGCCGGGCAGTACCTCGTGCCCGCCGGGAAGGAAGGCCTGGCCGACCTGACGGGCTATCTCCTCGCGCGCGGAGGCACGAGGTCGAAAACCGCCGAAGAGCTCGAGGAGCGGCTCGCCTTTCTCGCCGCGCAGCTCAACTCGGCGATCGGCGAGACCCAGGGCAGCGTGTCGCTGAACCTCCTTTCGAAGGATCTCGACGAGGGACTCGAGATCCTGCGCGAGGTTCTTTCGACGCCTCGTTTCCAGGACGACAAGATCGCGCTTCGCAAGCAGCAGATGCTGCAGGCGATGAAGCAGCGAAACGACGAGTCGGCGGCGATCGAATCCCGGGAGCGAAACTTCCTCGCGTTCGGCGAGGACTTCTTCTCGAACCGGCTCGAGACCGAGGTCTCGGTGAAGGCGCTGTCGAAGGCGGACCTGGAGGCGTTCCACCGGAAGTGGTTCCACCCGGCGCAGTTCGTCGTCGCCGCCAGCGGCGACTTCGACCGGGCGACCATGGTCGCGAACCTCGAGAAGCTGTTCGCGGACTGGCCGTATCAGGGGGAGGCGTCTCCGCCCGTCCCGACCAACACCGCTTTCGCGAAGCCGGGGGTCTACATCGTCGACAAGGACGTCAATCAGGGACGTGTCTCGGTGCTTCTCCCGGGAATCCATCGCGACGACCCGGACTACTTCCCGGTCGTCGTCATGAACGACGTCCTCGGCGGCGGGGGATTCACCTCGCGGATCACGAACCGCGTGCGCTCCGACGAAGGGCTGGCGTACAGCGCCGGCTCGGCGTTTCCCGGCGGCGTCTATTACCCTTTGGCGTTCCGCGCGGGGTTTCAGTCGAAGTCGCGTACGGTGGCCTACGCCACGTCGGTGGTCATCGAGGAGATCAAGAGGATCGCTTCCGAGCCGGTGACCGCGGAGGAGCTGAACACGGCGAAGAAGTCCTTCGTCGAGACCTTCCCGCGGACGTTCGCGACGAAGGCGCAGGTTGCGACGACCTTCGCGCAGGACGAGCTGACCGGCCGTTACGCGACCGACCCGGATTACTGGAAGAACTACCGGGCGAAGATCGACCGGGTGACCGCGGCCGACGTGCAGAGGGTCGCGAAGAAGTTCCTCGCCTCCGACAGGCTCGTGATCCTCATCGTCGGGAAGAAGTCCGACATCCTCGCGGGTGACTTGAAGCACCAGGTCGAGCTGCAGGCGCTCGCGGGAAACCGCCTGGTGGACCTGCCGCTCCGCGACCCGATGACGATGAAACCCGTGGGCGCCGCCGCGCAGACGCAGTAGGGATGGAGAAAGAACAGCGCATGCTGCCGCCCGTGCCGCCCGTCGAAGTTTCGAGGTTGATTCTCCTCGTGCTGGTCGCCGCCGGGGCCGTCACCGCGATCGCGACGCAGCCTCCGCTTTCCTCTTTTGCCGGTGGCTTCGCGGCTGGCGCCGGAGCCGTGATCGTGATCTCGTTCATGACTCACCCCCACCGGGGCCGCGGGCCGGCGGACGAGGAGAAGCCGACGTGAGAGTTCTCGTCGTCGAGGACGAGGAAAAGATCGCGCAGTTCCTGAGGAAGGGACTGTCGGAGAAGGGATACTCCGTCGAAGCGGTGCCGGACGGGGATGCCGCGCTTGCGCGGCTCGAGGCCGGGCCGTATGACCTCCTCATTCTCGACCTGCTCCTTCCGGGCTCGCGCGACGGCCTGGAGCTGTGCCGCGAGATCCGCTCGCGGGGCATTCCGTCGAAGATCCTGATGCTGACCGCGCGCGACACGGTCGAGAACAAGATCGAAGGACTGGACGCCGGCGCCGACGACTACCTCGTCAAGCCGTTCTCATTCCGCGAGCTCCTCGCGCGTCTGCGCGCGCTCGCCCGGCGCACGGAGCTTCCCGAGCCCGGCCCGCTCTCCCACGGCGACCTCACATACGACCCGGAGTCGCGCGAGGTCCACCGCCGCGGCGAGGTGATCCGGCTGACCGCGCGCGAAGGCGCTCTGTTCGAGCTTCTCCTGCGGCGTCGCGGCCGGGTCGTCTCCCGATCCGAAATCCAGGCGCGGATCTGGGAGGACTCGTTCGACCTTTCGACGAACATCATCGACGTGTACATCAACGCGCTGCGGCGCAAGCTCGACGCTGGAGAGAAGGAAAAGCTGATTCAGACGGTGCGCGGCGTCGGCTATCGGCTCGGCGAGTCGGCCGACGCCGCTCCGCAGTCCTCCGAGTAGTCGTGACGCCCGAGGGGCGTCCGGGAGTTTGGTCGCTCGCAGCGGCCGCGCTCGCCGGCGGAGCGGCCGTTCTGCTCGTCGTCACCGTCGTGCTCCGCTCGTGGACCGTCCTCCTTCCGATCGCGGGGGGACTCGCGGCCGTCGCCGTTCTCGTGTTTCTCGGCGGCCGCCTCGCGGCGCCCCGGCCGACTCCGGGTCCCCTCCGGGTCGATCGCCCGTCCGATCCGCCCTTTCAGAACCCTGCGACCGCGGAGCTCGAGACGCTGCGGGACCGGCTCGCCCAGACCGAAGGACGCCCGTTGAAGCGGGTTCCGGAGGCCCAGCTCTCCGACGCCGCGCGCGAAATCGTGGAGCGACTGAATGCGCGGCTGGACGCCCTCGCCGGGGCGGAGAAGGAACAGCAGCAGTTCATCGCGGACGTTTCCCACGAGCTGCGAACTCCGCTCACAGTGCTGCGCGGAACGCTCGAGGTGGCGCTCGAGGAGGACCGTCCGGTCGAAGAATACCGGGAGGCGATCGGCAATGCGCTCCTCGAGATCCGCCATCTCGCGCGCATTTCCCAGAACATCCTCTTTCTCGCGCGCGGGGAAAGCGGCCGCGTCACGCTCTCGTTCTCGAACCAGGACCTCGCGAGATTCGTGGCCGAGGTCACGCGCGAGCTCGTCCCGGCGGCCGGGGACCACGACCTTGCTCTGACCGTCGAGGTCCCCGACCGACCCGTGATCGCATTCGTGGACCCCGGACGCATGCAGCAGGTGCTCCACAATCTCCTCGAAAACGCGATGCGGTACACGCCCCCCGGCGGATCGGTGCGCGTCCATCTCTCGACCACCCGTGGAGAAGTGCAGATCGCGATCTCCGATACGGGCGTCGGCATTCCGGAGTCGGATCTTCCCTTCGTCTTCGAGCGGTTCTTCCGCAGCGACCGCGCGCGCCGCGCATACAAGGGCGGCTCGGGCCTCGGCCTTTCGATCGTCCG
>DASUAD010000410.1:0-3263 GCA_035763965.1 Thermoanaerobaculia bacterium
CCGGCGCCCATCTCGACGATCTCGCCGTTGACGCCTCCCCCGTTCGATCGAGTGGTGGGGACGTGTCTCGCGAAGGAGCCCGACGATCGGTGGCAGACCGCGCACGACATCGCCGTGCAGCTGAAGTGGATCGAGGAGGGCGGATCAGCCGTCCTTCCGCCCGCAATCGCACCCGCGCCGCGCAGGCGCGCCGCTCGGCTCGCCCCGTGGATCCTCGCGCTCCTTGCGACCTCTGGTTTCGCCGCTCTGCTCGTCAAAGACCGGCTCCGACCTTCCGCTCCCGGACAGGTCGTCCGCTTCTCCATCCTGCCTCCCGAGAAGTCGATCTTCACGCCGCCGGGAGAGCACGCCGCGTCGCAGTTTGCTCTCTCGCCGGACGGCGCTTCGATCGCCTTCGTCGCCTCGCCACCCGAGGGGAGGCCGCTCCTCTGGGTCCGCCGGCTCGACAGCCTTTCTGCAGTGTCATTCCCGGGCACCGAGGATGCGAGCCACCCTTTCTGGTCGCCCGACAGCCGATCGATCGGGTTCTTCACGCCGACGAGCCTGCGGAGAGTCGAAGCCTCGGGCGGCGTTCCCCAGAAGCTCTGTGACAGCGCGGCCGGTCGCGGCGGCGCCTGGAGCCGCTCGGGGATCATCGTTTTCGCCGACAGCGCCGCAACCCCGCTCTTTCAGATCCCGGACACCGGAGGGGAACCCGAGCCCGTCACGAAGCTCGTAGCCGCGCGCGGAGAGACGTCCCACCGCTATCCGTCTTTCCTGCCCGACGGCAGGCGATTTCTTTACTGGATGCGGGGAAGCAAGAGAGAGCATCAGGGGATCTACCTCGCGTCGCTCGACTCTCAGGAGGGGCGGCTGATACTGAAGAGCGAGGCTCACGGCATCTATGCCCCTCCCGGATATCTGGTAACCGTCCGCCAGGGCATGCTCGTCGCCTACCCCTTCGACGAGAAGAACCTGCATTTGGGAGAGCGCCCGCTTCGCGTCGCCGAGTCCATTCCAACCGGCGCTCCGCCGGGTTATGCCCCGATCGCCGTTTCCCCCACGGGTTTGCTCGCGTACTCTTCGGCCTTCCCCCGCGGGCGCGAGCTCCTGTGGGTTGATCGGTCCGGCCGCCGGCTCGGCAACGTCAGCGAGTCCGGCGACTTCAGCACGCCGGACCTGTCGCCCGACGAAAAGCGGGTCGCTGTGTCGATGCGGGATGGCACGAAGACCGACTCGGACATCTGGCTCATCGACCTCGCGCGCGGCGCTTCGTCGCGATTCACCTTCGACCCCGGCAACGATCGGGCCCCCCTCTGGTCGCCGGACGGCAGCCGGATCCTCTTCGCTTCCGCGGCGCTCGGGAAGCTCGACCTCTACGACAAGCCGGCGGGCGGCGCCGGAGAGCCGCGCCTCCTGGTCACCTCCGACGAGGACAAGTTTCCGTCGGACTGGTCTGCGGACGGCAGCCGGATCGCGTTCCACACGTTCGGAAAGGGAAAGGGGAACGCCTGGGACCTGTGGGTTGCGCCGCTGTCCGGAGGCGAGCCGCGTCCGTTCATCGCGACGCAGTTCACGGAAGTCCAGGGCAGGTTCTCGCCGGACGGTCGATGGATCGCGTACGCGTCAGACGAGTCGGGCCGTATCGAGGTCTACGTGACGGACTACCCCGGCAAACGCGGCCGCTGGCAGGTTTCGACGGACGGCGGCATGCAGCCCTCATGGCGAGCCGACGGGAAGGAGCTCTTCTACATTTCCCCCGACCAGGCCATCATGAGCGTGGCGGTCCGTATCGGTGAGACGTTCGAGACGACACCTGCCGTACCGCTCTTCAAAGTGAATTTCCCTCCGCGGGTTCCCGCCTACTGGAGGTATTACGCTCCGAGCCGGGACGGGCAGCGGTTCCTGGTGATCGCGCTCGTCGCGGAGGCGGGCGCCAGCCCCATCAACGTCGTGCTGAACTGGACCGCCGCACTGAAGAAGTAGCGGGGTCAGGTCTCCACTTGCCACATCCGCGGTATCGCGATACCGTGATACCGCCATGGCCCGCTACGTCGTCACCAACCTGCGCTTCACCGAGCAGACCTGGCGGGATCTGCGCTACGCCGCCCTGCGTCGCGGCGTGAGCGTCGCTTCGGTCGTTCGGGAATCGGTGGACCGCTACCTCGGGCGCACCGGGGAAGATGAGCCGATTCCGTTCGGCGAGGACCCGATGGACAAGTGGGTCGGCGCGATTCGCGGGGGCTCTGGGAACGAGTCGATCGACCACGACCACTATCTCTATGGCTGGCCGAAGGAGAGCGACCTTGAAGCTTCTGGCGGACACGAGCGCGCTGATCGCGCTGTTTCTCCCCGACGAGAGAAACCATCGAAGGGCGGCGGACGTCGGCCGCCGAAGACCCGAACCGGAGTTCATTCTGACGGAGCTGATTCTCGGAGAGCTCGCGACGAGAATCCGCGTTCTGGCGGGCGTCCATCGCGCCGTAGGAATCGCAAGTGACATCCTGAGAAGCAGCCGCTACCAGCTCGTCTTCACCGATCGCGAGCTGCTGAGCGGTGGGCTCGAGAAGATGGCGCGTTTCTCGGACAAACGACTCAGCCTCACCGACTGCGTGAGCTTCGAGCTCATCGAGAGGCTCGGCCTGCCGGCGGCGTTCACCTTCGATCGCGACTTTCGTGACTGTGGATACGAAACCGTTCCCTAGTCCCCCGCCGTCTTCGCCGCAGCCCCAGTCGCCTTGAGCTCCTCGATCGACCGCACGACTCCGCCCCGCACGACGTAGCGCACCTTCCGGAAGTTCGCGACGTTCGCCGTCGGGTCGCCGCCGACTAAGAGCAGGTCCGCCGATTTGCCTTTCTCGACGGTCCCGATTTCCTTCTCGAGACCCATCGCCATCGCGCCGCCACGCGTTGATGCGACGAGGACCTGCATCGGCGTCATCCCTGCCGCCTGCATCGCCTCCATTTCGGCGTACACCGACGGGCCATGGAGGGTCAGCGGGTTCCCGGCGTCGGTACCCATCGCGATCGTGATCCCCGCCTCGGAAACCCGCTTCAGGTTCGCCTTGCCGATCTTTTCCGCGCGCCCGGCCCGTTCCTCCTGCCGCGTCACCTGGGCGGCAATTCCCTCGGGGGCGGGGACCCGCGCAGTCTCCGCGACCTTCGCGAGCGTCCCCGCGTCGACGCACCCGTTCGGGTCGTCCACGACAGGAGGCTTCTTCGCCATCAGGCCCTGCCCCATCCGGACGTAACCGCCGAACACGGTCAGCGTCGGGCAGTAGATC
>DASUAD010000411.1:0-5835 GCA_035763965.1 Thermoanaerobaculia bacterium
CTCCTTGTCGGACATCGTCTCTGGCGCAGAAGCCCCGACGTTTCGGCCCTGCTATCCTCGTTGGATGCCGCGCGGCCGGAGATCCTTCGCGCCGGCGCTCGCGATCGCCGCCTGGCTTCTCGCGGGTCCAGGCGCGCCGGCAATCGCTCCCGGGGAGGGGTTCGAGGCCGGCATGCGGCTGACCGAAGCGCTCCAGAACCTCCAGCAGCTCGGTTTGAAGCTCGTTTTCAGCAGTGCGGTCGTGCGACCGGAGATGACGGTTCGAGCCCGGCCCGCCTCGACGGACCCCCGGACCATTCTGGAGGAGCTCCTCGCGCCCCACGGGCTGACCGTCGTGGAAGGGCCGGGCGGAGTCCTGATCGTGGTCGCGCGAGGCGGCCCGGCCGTGCCCCCGACCGCGACCGCGGCGATCCACGGCACCGTCCGCTCGCGCCACGCGCTCGCACCACTTCCCGGCGTGTCGATCCAGATCCCCGACCGCGGCGTCGACGCGCGGACGGACGAAAGCGGCCGTTTCGCGATCGAAGGTCTCGCGCCGGGAACCTTCTCCGTCGAGGCGCGCCGTCCGGGTTTCGTGATCGAGCGCCGCGAGGCCGTGACCCTGGCGCCCGGCGCCACGGCGGACGTTTCGTTCCTGCTGCAGCCCGCGCCGCTCACCCGGGAAGAGGTCGTCGTCCATCCCAGCCGGATTGCCCTGATCGAGGAGCAGCCGGCGGCTCCCTTCTCTCTCGACCGCGAGCAGATCTCGAGCCTGCCGCACCTGGGCGCCGACGTCTTTCGCGCGTTGAGTCTCCTGCCGGGGATCACGTCGAACGACATCACGGCCCAGTTCCACGTGCGCGGCGGCCGGCGCGACGAGGTCCGGGTGGTCCTCGACGGGCAGGAGCTCTACGATGCCTACCACCTGAAGGAGTTCGACAACGCGCTCGCGGTGGTCGCGGCCTCGAACCTCGCGAACGTCGATCTTTCGACCGGCGCGTTCCCTTCGAGCTACGGCGATCGGATGGGCGGGATCCTGGACCTTTCGACGATCACGCCTTCACGCCCCCGCCGACTGCGCGTGTCGCTTTCGGTCTTGAACGCGGAGCTCGAGGGCAGCGGCGTTTCGGGGGACCGGGTCTCGTGGCTCCTCTCCGCCCGCCGGGGCAATACGGACCTCGCCGGCCGGGTCTTCGGCTCCGAAGATCCGAGCTTCTGGGACCTCTTCGGGAAGCTCGACTACCGCGCGACGGAGCGCCAGTCGTTCCGGCTGAACGTCCTCCACTCTTCGGACGAGCTCGACTTCGTCGAGGACTCGAACGGTGAGATCACCCGGTTCGACACCGACTACGGCAGCTCCTACGCGTGGCTCACTCACGGGGCGGTGGCGAGCGATCGGCTGTTCGTGGACACCGCGCTTTCCGCGGCTCGCGTCGATCGCAATCGCCGCGGCGGAGAAGACGAGGAGGAGAAGGAGGTCGAGGTCCGCGACGAGAGGGACCTGCAGGTGACGGGCCTTCAGCAATCCTGGAGCTTTCAGGCGGACGAGCGACATTCGCTCAAGGCGGGCGTGGAAGCCCGGCGTTTCCAGGCCGACTACGACTACGAGTCGTCCCGCGTCTTCCGCAGTCCGCTGACCGCGCTCCGATCCGATCCGGAGAGCGGTGACTTCGCATTTCGCGATCGGCTGACCGACGATTACCTCGGGACCTTCCTCTCCGACCGGATCACCGCCTCCCCAGCGCTCACCCTCGAGGTCGGTCTTCGCTTCGACCGGCACACGCTGACCGACGACAGCGTCTGGAGCCCGCGGGCCAACCTGGCCTGGAAGCTCGGCGGCGCGAGCGTCCTGCGCGTCGGGTGGGGCTGGTACTCCCAGAGCCAGCGGGCCTACGAGCTCGCCGTCGAGGACGCGGACACGAGTCTCCATCCGGCCGAGCGCGCCGAGCACTGGGTGGTCGGATTCGAGCACCTCTTCGACGCGAACGGCTCGAGCCCGCTGGCCGCCGTGCGGGCCGAGGTCTACCGCCGGAGGGTTTCCGACCCGCGGCCCCGGTACGAGAACCGTCTCGAGCCCTTCGAGCCGCTGCCCGAAGGCGCCTTCGACCGCTACCGGATCGAGCCGGATCGCGCCGTCGCCCGCGGGATCGAGATTTTCCTGCGGGGTCGGGCGGGGAGTCGCCTCGAATGGTGGGCGAACTACGGCTACGCCTCGACGGAAGACGAAATCGCCGGAGAGAAAGTCCCGCGACAGATCGAGCAGCGCAGCACCGTCAACGTCGACGTCAACTGCGACCTCGGCCGGCGATGGTCCGCGAACCTCGCGTGGCGGTTCCACAGCGGATGGCGGATCACGCCCGTTTCGCTCGCGGAGGAGGACGGCGAGCTCGTACCGGTGGCCGGTCGATCGAACAGCGATCACCTCCCCGAATATCACCGCCTCGACTTGCGGGTGAGCCGCAGGTGGCCGATCAAAGCGGGATCTCTGACCGTCTTCGCCGACGTCCAGAACCTCTACAACCGGGGCAACGTGGCCGGCTACGACCTCGAGATCGACGAGGAGGCGCGGCAGATCGTCGCGAACCCGGAGCCCTGGCCCGGGATATTCGGATCCGCCGGGATTTCGCTGGAATTCTGAGAACGGTTGCTCGCCCTACTTCTTCGCGACGAAGACGACGAGCGTCCCGTCCGAGACCCGATACCCGAGGCCGGCGCTCGAGAGCACGACGCCAGTTGCGTCGACCGGAGTCAGGCCCGCGATCGAGCCGTGCAGCTCGACGGAGTCCGCGAGAGAAGTCGCCTCCTCGTCGGCATACTCGACCCGCCATCCCGTCTCGCGGGCGATCCAGTCGAGGAACCTCACGACCTTCACGCCCTCGATCTCGATCGTCGGAGCGGTTGCGAGGACCCAGTCCCACTGCGGTCCGGAGATCGCGATTGCGCCCTCGGAAAGGGTCCCGTCGCCGCGCACGACGAGCTCCCGGCCGGCGCCGGTCAAGACCGGGGAGCCGCCGCGGTCGAGCCTCACGTTCCCTTCCCGGACGCGGAGCCGCGTTCCGGCGCTCTCCTCCGCCCGCACCTCGAACTGGGTGCCGAGGCCGACGAACAGTCCGGCCGGCGTGCGGACGGCCACCTCCTCCCCGCGTCCCGGCCCTGCGCCGGTGTCCACGTAGACGGCGCCGCGATCGAGCTCCACCTCCCTCGCCGACGCGAGCCGGACACTGGTATCCGAGTCGAGGCGGACCGACGCTCCGCCGGCCATCCGGAGGGCGAGGCGTCCCGCGCCGTCGAGTTCCGATCGGGTTTCGATCTCCGATCCCCCGCGCAGCGAGTCTCCGGTCCTCCACTTCCCCACTCCGGCCGCGCGCTCGATCGACGCAACGGCGGAACCGGACGCCGCCTGTCGCGCGCGAGCCCACCAGACGAGACCCGCCACGGCGAGAAGACCGGCCGCCGCGACCGCGATCCAGGGGCGGAAGGACCACGGGGAAGCGGCGCGACCGTATCGGTGCCGCCATTCGATCCGGGCAGCCTCCCGGATGGAGACGAGGTCGTCCGCCGGCAGAGGACGACGCGGACCCGCGCCCTGGAGAAGTTCTCTCACCATCTCATCGTCGTTCATGGAGCAATTCCTTCTTTGCGGCCGGTGTCGCGCGGACCGCCGGTGTCGTGGGCCCCGGCGAGCTGCTCGTAGACGCCTCGAAAGCCCGCGCGCGCCCGCGAGAGAAGCGACTCCGCGGCCTTGTAGCTCGTCTCGAGGCGGACCGCGATCTCGGCGACCTCGAGGCCCTCGACGTATCTCCACTCGAGAATTCGCGCGTATCCGAACGGCAGGCGGTCGAGCGAGACGTGAACCAGCTCCGCCGTTTCCATCCGCTCGATGGCATGCGTCTCCGCCGCGTCTTCATCGAGCTCGACCTCCCTCGGCCGCCTTCCGAGGCGCCGGTAGTGCGCGGCGATTTCGTTCGCGCAACAGGCGCACAGCCAGGTGAAGAGCGGAGCATCTCCCCGGAAGCCGCCGAGCTTTTCGATGACTTTGCAGACGGTCGCTTGCACGATCTCCTTCGTCAGCTCGCGGTCGGCCAGACGCCGTTGCGCAAACCGGTACAGCCCGGGGATGTACTGCTCCGCGAAGGCCTCGAAGGCGCGCTCGTCTCCGGCTCGCATCCGGTCCACGAGCCTTCGCTCCTCGGCGGCGGACGCCGGTCGCGCCCTTCTCTGCGATCCCATCAGACCGGCGTCCGGGGTGATGTCCGGTGGTCCGACCACGTCTGTTTCATTTGGATGCCGCGCCCGGCCTGATCCTTCGGAAAGATCGTAGCCCCTCGGAGGGAGCTCGCGGCGGTCCCGGGTCGGTCCGGTTCGTGCACGGAGGGGGGTGTGTGCTCGAGCCGGAGGGATAGGGTGCCGATCGCAGGAATCGCCGGAGCTCCGACGCCGGGGTCGACCAGCCCCGGGGCGGCGTGAGAGGCCGACTCCGCTCCGGCGGCCTTCCGCAGACGATGCGCGCCGTTGCGATCGATCGTTTCGGACCGCCTTCGGTCCTGAAGGTCCGCGACGTCCTGGTCCCTCCGGTTGCGCGAAACGAAGTGCGGATCGGGGTCGACACGGCCGGCGTCGGCATCTGGGACGCGAAGATGCGAACGGGCGCGTGGGCCGAGGACGCGGAGTTCCCGCTCGTGCTCGGAATCGATGGCGCGGGCGTCGTCACCGCCGTCGGCTCGGGCGTTCGGAGATTTCGCCGCGGCGCCCGCGTCTACGCCTACAGCTATGGAAATCCGAAGGGCGGCTTCTACGCGGAATCCGTCGTGGTGAACGCCCGGAACGCGGCGCGCGTTCCACGGGGTCTCTCCCTCGTCGAGGCCGGCGCGATCCCCGTGACCGGCTTGACCGCGCTTCAGGGTGTCGACGACGCGCTCGGAATCGCGAGGGGCGAGAGCGTCATCGTCCACGGCGCGACGGGCGGCGTCGGAACGCTGGCGCTCCAGTTCGCGAAATGGCGCGGTGCTCGAGTGCTCGCGACCGCGTCGGGCCGCGCGGGGGTCGCGCTCCTGCGTCGCCTCGGAGCCGACGCGACGGCGGACGGCAAGAGGGACGACCTCCTGGCGGCGGCGCGCCGCTTCGCGCCGGAGGGCGTCGACGCCGTCCTCGCATTCGTCGGCGGCAAGTCTCTGACGCGCTGCCTCGACGCCTTGAAACGCGGCGGTCGCGCCGCGTATCCGAACGGAGTCGAGCCCGAGCCGCGAAAACGGCGCGGCATCCGGATCGTGTCCTACGACGGCGAGCCCGGAGTGCGGGAGTTCGAGCGACTCAATCGTGCTCTCCGATCCGCGAAACCCCGGATCGTGATCGGCGCGCGTTTTCCGCTCGAACAGGCGGCGGACGCGCACCGGGCCGTCGAAGGCCACGTGCTCGGGAAGGTCGTGCTGAAGATCCGGTAGGACGGCGCTCGCGCCGGATTACTTTTTCTTGGAGCTCTTCGACTCCGCCTTGCTCTTCCGCTTCACGTCCGCGCCCTGAGCTCTCTTGTAGGTCTGGATGTCCTTGAACTTCCCGCCGCTGTCGCGAACCGCGTAGAGCTTCTTACCCGAAGAGCTGCGATGGGTGGTCCGTTTGCCTGCCATTCGTGCCTCCTTCGCCGACTCCGAACCATATCAACTCGTTTCGCGCAGCACGCGAAAGCCGTAATCCGAATAGCGATATTCCGGGGGCAGACTCGAACGGGCGGATGGAGACGACCACTTCACCTTGTGGCGCCAGGATCCACCCCGGCTTGCCCGGCGGCGCGGCTCGCGGCGGGGGGGGCCCGCGTCCCAGTCGAGGCACCACTCGTGGACGATCGTGCCGACGTCGAAG
>DASUAD010000412.1:0-8051 GCA_035763965.1 Thermoanaerobaculia bacterium
GACCGCTCCCCCGGCCCGGTTCCAGTCGTAGATGAGGTCGGACTCAGGCGGATGCATCGGATGGAAGTTTATCAGGTGGCCGTCGAATTCTCCGAGCCCGGAAGTTACTTCCCTGCGAACTTCGGAGACCTCTTTTCCAAGAAAGCTTTCATGCCTTCCCTCATGTCCTCGGTCGCGGCGCAGAGGCCGAAGAGCGTGGCCTCCAGCACCTGGCCCTCGGCGAGCGGGACGTCCATGCCGCGGCGGATCGCTTCGAGCGCGTAGCGGCACGCCGCCGGACTATTTGCCCGCATCTTGCGGGCGATCTCGAGCGCGGCGGAAAGCGCCTGGCCGGGGGGCACGACGCGGTTGACGAGTCCGATCCGCTCGGCTTCGGTCGCCGTCAGCCCCTTCTCCGCGGTCAGCACCAGCTCGAGCGCACGCGGCCCGCCGACGTGGCGGGCGAGCCGCTGCGTCCCGCCGTAGCCGGGGATGATGCCGAGCGACGTCTCGGGCAGCCCCATCCGCGCGTTCTCGGACGCGACCCGGATCGAGCAGGCCATCGCGAGCTCGAGCCCTCCGCCGTAGGCGTAGCCGTTGATCGCAGCGATCGTGGGGACGGGAAGCGACTCGATGCGGTCGAGCAGCGCCTGCCCGCGGCGCGAGTGCTCGCGTCCCTCGATCGGGGTCAGCTTCGCGAGCTCGCCGATGTCCGCCCCGGCGATGAACGCCTTCTCTCCGGCGCCGGTCAGAACGAGACAGCGGAGCGTGGAGTCGGATTCGGCCCGGGCGATCTCGCGCCCGAGCTCCTCGATCACTCCGGCGTTCAGCGAGTTCAGCTTCTCGGGCCGGTCGATCATGACGACCCGGACGCCCTCTTCGGGGCTTTCTGCCCGGACGAATCCCCCGCTCACGATCCGTACTCGTAGAAGCCGCGCCCGGATTTACGTCCGTACCGGCCGGCGAGCACCATCCTCTTCAGGAGGGGCGGCGGCGCGAATCGCTTCTCGCGGTACTCGGCGAACATGATCTCCGCGATCGCGTACGTCGTGTCGAGGCCGACGAAGTCGAGGAGCTTCAGCGGTCCCATCGGGTGGCCGCAACCGAGCTCCATTCCCCTGTCGATGTCCTCGCGGCTCCCGACTCCCTCCTCGAGCGCCCGGACCGCGTCGAGCAGGTACGGTACGAGCAGCCGGTTGACGATGAAGCCCGAGTTGTCCTTCGCGAAGACCGGCTCCTTGCCGAGAGACTTCGCGAAATCGGCGACGGTTTCGACCGTCTCGTCGGAAGTCGCGATCGTCCGCACGACCTCGACGAGTTTCATCACCGGCACCGGATTGAAGAAGTGCAGCCCGGCGAAACGGTCGGGCCGCCGCGTCGCCGCGGCGAGCTCGGTGATCGTCAGCGAGGAGGTGTTGGAGCAGAAGATCGTGGACTCGCCGCAGATCGTGTCGAGCTCCGAGAAGAGCGCTTTCTTCGCCTCGAGGTTCTCGACGACGGCCTCGATCACGAGGTCGCAGCCGGCGAGATCCTGCACACGGATCGTCGTCTTGAGTCGGCCCCGCGCCGCGTCCCGATCGGCGGTCGCGAGCTTTCCGCGCTCGACCGCCTTGCCGAGCGAAGCCTCGACGCGACCGATCCCCTTCCGCGCGAGCTCTTCCGAGACCTCGCGCACGATCGTTTCGTATCCGGACTTCGCGCAGACCTCCGCGATCCCGGAGCCCATCAGCCCCGCTCCGAGCACGCCGACCTTCCCGATTTTCATGACTGCTCCTCCCCTTGCTCCCCGGGAGAGGGGGCGATTTCCTCCTCGTCCGGCTGACCGCAGAACTCCTGCACGGTCAGCTCACGCGAGTACGCCGGCCCGACGAGCGCGGTCATCGGGGAGTTCGGCGCCCGCGTGATCCACTCGTGATCGAGCCAGTACGCGAGCGCCTCGCGGCACAGCTCCCCGTCGTTCAACGTCGCGAGCATTCCGTTCAGGTCGCCCCACCCTTTCACCGAGAGCTCGCGCAGGAACTCGCACACCGCCGCCGTCCGGACCGGAACGGAGAGGATCCTTTCCGTCCAGGTCAGCAAGGCGCGTCAGGCGATCGATTCGAGGACGACGGCGATCCCCTGTCCGCCGCCGATGCACGCGCTGGCGACGCCGTATCGGGCGCCGCGGCGGCGGAGCTCTTTGGCGAGAGTCAGGGTCAACCGGGTGCCGCTTGCCGCCAGCGGATGCCCGAGCGCGATCGCGCCGCCATTGACGTTCAGCTTCTCGCGGTCGAGGCCGAGCTCGCGGACGACGCCGAGGACCTGTCCCGCGAAAGCCTCGTTGATCTCCCAGAGGTCGACGTCCTCCTTCGCGAGCCCCGCCTTCTCGAGGGCGGCGCGCGCCGCCGGGGCGGGACCCAGGCCCATGAGCTCGGGATCGCACCCCACCACTCCCCACGACACGAGGCGCGCGAGCGGCCGGACACCGCGGCGCTCCGCGTTTTCCCGGGACGTGACGACGACGGCCGCAGCGCCGTCCACGATGCCGGATGCGTTGCCCGCCGTCACCTGGCCGTCCTTTCCGAAGGAAGGCGGGAGCTTCGCGAGCGCCTCGAGCGTCGTGTCGGGACGTATGTGGTCGTCCCGCTCGACACGGACGCTCTTGCGACCGGCCTTCACCTCGACGGGCACGACCTCTTCCGACAGACGGCAGCTCTCCCACGCCGCCGCCGCGCGTCTCTGCGACGAGAGCGCGTACTCGTCCTGCTCCTCCCGCGAGATGCCGTACTTCGCGGCCACCCGGTCCGACGTCTGGGCCATGTAGAGGCCGGACCAGCTGTCGAGGAGGGCGACCATGAGCGAGTCTTCGAGCTGTCCCTGGCCGAGGCGCAATCCGCGACGCGCCCCGCGAATGACGTGGGGAGCCTGCGACATGTTCTCCATGCCTCCGGCGAGAACGGTCTTCGCTTCGCCGAGCAGGATCCGATGCGCGCCCTGCACGATCGACTCGAATCCCGAGCCGCAGAGGCGGTTCACGGTGAGCGCGGGGACCTCCTTGGGGACGCCCGCTTTCAGGCCGACGTGCCGGGCTCCGTAGATCGCGTCGCCCGAGGTCTGGAGAGCGTTGCCGAAGATGACGTGGTCGACCTCGGACGGCTCCGTTCCGGTGCGGGCGAGCGCTTCCCGGGCGGCGATCGCGCCGAGCTCGATCGCCGAGACGTCCGAGAAGTGGCCGTTGTACTCGGCCATGGGGGTCCGCACGCCGTCCAGGATCACGATTTCGGAGTTCGAGGCCATCAGTCCTATCTATACCACGCGAAAGGATTTGGATTCGCGGCCGCCCCCAGGGACTGAGCCGGCGGATGAGCCGTCACCACGACAACTCGTGAAACCGGCGCCGGACGGCGTTGAACTCGACCTGCCGCGCCTCCGGGTGGATGCGGTTCGTGAGAAGGACTGCGATCCGACCGGCCTCCGGGTCGATCCAGACCGAAGTCCCCGTGAACCCGGTGTGACCGAAGCAGGAATCCGGCATCGCGGCAACCGCGGATCCGGCGCCGCGCGGGCTCTGCCACGCCAGGCCGCGGCCCTCGGGAAGATCCGGCGTCCGATCACGGGTCAGATCCCGGCGCGAGGGGTCGAGCCAGGTCCGGGCGAGACGCCAGACGTCGGACGCCGTCCCGAAAAGCCCGGCGTTGCCGGCGACCCCACCGCGTCGCAGCGCGTTGCCGTCGTGCACCTCGCCCCGGACGACCCCCGTCCGGAAGCGCGGATACGAGATCCCCATCGCCTCCGCCATGCGTCTCTCGGTTGCGTCCCCTTTCTCGGTCGCCGCGACGGGCACGGACGGTTCCGGCAGGAAGCGCGCTCCCGATCCGGCCGGTTCCGCGACGAGCGCCGTGAAAGACACGTCGAGCCGCGCCGAGAGGAACGTCTCGAGGACGTCGCCCACGACGAGGAAGTTGAGGTCGCTGTAAATCACCCGCTCACCCGGCCTCGCTTCGGGCTCGATCGAGGCGATTGTCCGCCGGTAGGCCGCCGCACCTTCGCCGCGCGCGTACACGGGGTACCAGGCGGGCAGACCCGAAGTGTGGGTGAGGAGCGACTCGAGGGTGATTCCGTCGTAGCGGGTCGCCTTCCATTCGGGGAGGTATCTGCCCGGCGGCGAAGCGAGGTCGAGCGCGGGCAGCGCGGCGGCGACGAGAGCTCCGGACACGAGCGGCTTCGTCAGGCTGGCGAGGTCGAACCAGGTCTCGCTCGAAACCGGGATCCGCTCGGGTTCCACGACGGCGAATCCGGCGGCCGCCGTTTCCGAGACCGTGTCCGCCTCGCCCACGAGCGCGACCGCCCCCGGGAAGGAGCCCTGCTCGATCTCGTCCGACAGGAACTTCTCGAGCTCCGTCACTTCAGGACGGCTTCGAGCTCCGCCCGACGGGCCGCCACCTTCCGAGCGTTCGCGGCGATGTCCGCGGGCGGCGCGGCCGGCCCGCGCATCCCGGACCGCTCGCGCTCGAGCCCGGCGATCTGCGCTTCGATCGTTCGCGCGGTCTGCGGGTCGCGCACGCTCTTGAGTGTCTGGGAGAGCGACGCGATCGTTCGCGCGTAGGTTCCGGCCGCGTCCTGGCGGACCCGCGAAACGTCGAGAGCCACCAGGGCCTCGACGATCCGCGCCCGCACCCATGCGAACTCGTCGGGATCCACGCCGAGAGCGCGCGCCGCGTCCGACTCGGAGCGCTCGCGGGCGGCCCGCCGCACCTTCATGTAGAGGTCGAGGTGCCGGTCGGTCAGGAGGCGATCCGCGGGCGGCTCGAAACGGGGATGAAGCACCGCTCCGGCGGGGGCGGCCGCTGGAGCGCCGGCTGCCGTGGTTTTCTCCCGCCGGCACGCGCACGCGACGACGCCGGCCGCGACGGCCATGAGGAGGACGGCGCGGCGTGCGGAGGTCATTGCCCGAGTTTACCGGCGCCACGAGCAGCGGGCTCGCTGCGTTTCGGCGATCGAGATTTCGAGCCGCCGCCGAGGGCCTGCGACCGACCCTCTCGCCGCCCGCGACAGAACTCGCCTGATTCGATTAAACTTGCTCCGCCGCTCGAGACAGGAAATGCCCGAAGAGACCCAGCTGCCGGAAAAGATCGGCAAATACGACATCACCGGAAAAATCGGCTCCGGTGGCTTCGGCGCGGTGTACCGCGGACGCGACCCGTACATCAAGCGTACCGTTGCGATCAAGACCTGCCAGTTGAACGACGAGGAGATCAAGAGCCGCTTCTTCCGTGAGGCCGAGCTCGCGGGCAATCTGCATCACCGGCACATCACCACCATCTACGATTTCGGCGTCGAGAACGGCATCCCGTTCATCGTCCAGGAATTCCTCTCCGGCGAGGACCTCGACAAGAAGATCAAACGGGGGGAGGCCCTGCCGCTCATCCGGAAGGTCGAGATCCTGACCGCGATCACCGACGGGCTCGCATATGCCCACGCCGCCGGGATCATTCACCGCGACATCAAGCCGGCAAACGTCCGCATCCTCGACGACGGCTCCGTCAAGATCATGGACTTCGGGATCGCGAAGTCTCTCCAGTCGGAGTCGAACCTGACCCAGACCGGTATCACCCTCGGAACGTCGGCATACCTCGCCCCCGAGCAGATCCGGGGCGAGCCGGTCGATCGCCGGACGGACATCTTCTCGCTCGGCATTCTCGCGTACGAGCTGCTGACCTACCGGAAGCCCTTCCGCGGCGAGCACCTGTCCACGGTGCTCTACAAGATCCTGAACGAAACGCCGGAGCCCATCGAGACGCTGGTGCCCGACGCGCCGGCGGCGCTCGTCGCAGCGGTCAACCGTGCGATGGAGAAGGACCGCGAGAACCGCTACGCGACGATGGAGGCCCTGAGGCAGGATCTTCAAAACATCCAGCGGGAGCTCGCCGGATCCTCCTCGCAGTTCCCGACGGCCGTGATTCCCACCGACGATATGGACGCCACGGTCATGACCCCATCGAGCGGGATCGTGCCGTCGTCGATCACCCCTCCGTCCGGATCGCTCGCCCGCGTCCCTGCGGTCGATGCGACGCCGTCGGCGGCGTCAGCTTCGTCGGCATCCGGACGCAGCAAAGCAGGCCTCGAGCTCGTCAACTTCCGCGACCCGTCCGCGACGGACGGCGAAGCGACCGTGTCGGGCCGTGCCGCGGAGCTGGCGGCTCTCGCCGCAGAGCCCGCGCGCGCGAGCCGGACGCCGATCTTCATCGCGATCGCGGCGGTCGCCGTCGCCGTCGTCGCTGTTTTCTTCTACCTGAACCGCGGAAAGACGTCGGCGCCCGTCCCGGCACCGCCGCCGGCCGCTGCGAAACCGGAAGCCGCGGCCCCGATCGAGTTCCCCGAGCCCCAGGTGGGAGCCGACGCGAAAGCGCCCGCACCGGCGGGCGGAAGCGAGGCGAAGGCGAAACCGCCGGCTCCCGCCGCCGCACCCGCCGAGTCGAGTGAGTCAAACCCTTCGGCCCCGGCGGCGAAGCGACGCGTTCAGTTCAGCTCCATCCCCGTCGCGACGCTCTCCATCGACGGAAAAGTCATTGGGCCCTCGATCCCGGCGAAGACGCTCGAGCTCGCCGAGGGCACGCACAAGGTCCGTTTCGAGGCCGAGGGCCTCGAGCCGTACCAGCGCGAGTTCAAAGTCGGACCGAAAGAGACCAACAGGATTGCGTACCAGTTCCCGGTCGGATACATCGTCATCAGCGCCGACCCCTCGTGGGCGGGCGCTGCGGTGATCATCGGCGGCAAGTACAAGGGCAGCCTTCCCCAGGCGGCGCGCCTGCGAATGCCGAAGGGAACGTACAGCGTCACGCTCCACCGCGAGGGTTTCCAGCCGGTGACCCAGCAGATCACGGTGCCCGAACGGGGTGAGAGTCCGTGGACCCCTCCCCCGGCGGTCGCCGTCGACCAGGGCATGGGTCAGTGAAGCGCGCCGCCGCGCTCGTCGGCTCGCTTCTTCTCTTTTCCACGTTCGTCCTCGCGCAGGCGGAGAAGCTCGAGTCTGAAGCAAAACACGCATTCGACTCCGGACGGTTCAAGGAGGCCGGGGAGAAGTACGCCCGGGCGGCGGAGTCTCCCGATGCGGCCGCGGAGCGGAAGGCGGACCTCTACCTGAACAGCGCCTGGTCCTTCTACATCGCGGGAAACTCGAAGAACGCGCGCGACAACCTGCGCGCGGCGTACTCTGCGCGGCCGGAACTCGTGGTCGTCGGAGACCTCTACAGCCCGGACTTCGCGCGCCTCGCGCAGTCGGTCCGCGCCGAAATCGCCGGAACGACTCCGCTCCTCGGTCCTTCCGAGCTTCGCGAGCTGAAGCGCAGCGCCCGCCGGAAGCTCACCGACGGAAAAGCCGAGGAAGCGCTCGCGGATTTGAAGCCCGCCGAGAAGTCGAACGATCCGGAGGTCCAGCTCCTGCTCGCCGAGGTGTACGAGAAGCTCGGGCGCGGGGGGGAGGCGGACGCCGCACGTCAACGCGCCTCCGATCTCCAGAAGGGTCTCGTCACGACGGCGCCGATCTCCGGAACCCTGCCGGGCGCCGGGGCTACCGCCCCGATCGAACCGACCGTCAACGTCCTCCCGCTGCTCGACGCCGCGGACAAGGCGTTGAAAGCGGGAGACCTGGCCGGCGCGACGACGCATGCGCGGCGGGCCGCCGACCTCGATCCGAGGAGCGCGGAGGCGCATCGGCTTCTCGGCGAGATCGCCCTCGTGGGCGGTCAGGACGCGGACGCAGAGCGCGAGTTCACGGCGGCCGTGGTTCTCGACGCCTCCAGCGCGCGCGCGGAGCTCGGGCTCGCGCGGCTCGCCGAGCGCCAGAAGAAGTGGAATACGGCGGCGAGTCACTATCGCCGCGTGCTCCAGCTCGACTCGCACAGCGCCGCGTCCGCGATGGGTCTCGGTCGGTCACTGCAGGAAGTCGGCGACGAGAGCGGCGCGCGCGTCGCGTACGGCCGGGCGATCGAGATCGACCCCGGTTCGGCCGAGGCGCGAAACGACTACGGGGTGATGCTCTACCGGGCGGGAGACGTCGATCCGGCCATCGAGCAGTTCTCGGAAGCCGTGAA
>DASUAD010000413.1:0-3889 GCA_035763965.1 Thermoanaerobaculia bacterium
GTCCACCTCCGAGAGGCGGATGGGCGTTTCTCCGAGGCGGCCATCGGCCCAGGCCGTCATCGCTTCGACGATGTTGCCGACGAACTGACGGTCGCCGGGTCGGCGCGTCGGGATCGGCTCCCCGCGGTCGACCGAGAGAACCAGGACGTCGGATGCCTCCTCGAGCTCTTCCCGCTTGTAGAAGTCCTCCGCTTTCTTGTAGCCCGCGAAATAGATCACCCGATTCCCGAGAGCGCGCGCTTTCTTTCCGATCGAGAAGAGGACGGCGTTTCCGAGTCCGCCACCCGCGAGCAGCACCGTCCCGTTCTGCGGCAGCTCGGTCGCGCTTCCGGTGGGCCCCATCGCGAGCACCGGCTCGCCGGGCTTCAGGACAGCGCAGATCCGCGACGAGGCGCCGAGCTCGAGCGCGATCATCGACAGGAGTCCTCTCGCGGCGTCCACCCACGCGCCGGTCAGCGCGAGCGGCTCGATCAGGAGCGGGGAGCCGTCGATCGAGGGGGCATAGGTCTCGAGGTTCTGCAGGCGGAAGAACTGGCCGGGCTCGAAGTTCTCCGCGGCCGCCGGCGCACGGACGACGACCTCGACGATCGTGGGCGTCAGGCGGCGCACCTCGACGACGCGTGCGACGAAACGGTCCTCGAACGCCCGGCGGAACGCGTCCCACTCCGCCTCGCGCGCCTCGTCCGGGACCGCCGAGGCGGCGAGGTGACCATCGAGCACCTCGGTGATCGCCCGATAGCCCGCCCGGGCGGAGGCCATCGCCTTGACGACGTTGCCGTTGTATGCGGGATGGTTGTCTCCGAAGAAGGTGATGAACCTTCCGTTGCGCGAATAGCCGGTGAAGAAGGCCCTCTCGTCCGTCGGCGGCGCCGGGACGAGCCGCCAGCCGCCGTTGTCGTCCCGGACCGCGCGGTGGGGGAGGAAGAAGCGGCGCCGCTCGTCGAGCGGGATCGCACCCGGAAACTCTTTGGCGTAGGTGATGTTCGGGGTGGTGCCGGCGGCGACCAGGCAGATCCGCGCGGGCAGCTCGACGAGCTCACCGCTGCCCGACCGGCGGAACCGGACCGCGGCGAGCTTGCCGTACTGGTCCGGCACCGCTTCGGCGGGCTCGAGCCCCTCGACGAACGAGATGCCCTCCTCGAGCGCCTTGATGATCTCCTCGTGGTTCAGGCGGTAAGCCGGCGATTCCTCCATCACGCGGCGATACACGATCGAGACGCCGCCCCACTCGCGGCAGAGCCGCGCCAGGTCCGGCTTCTCGCCCAAGGCGCGCGCTCGCTCCCGTTCGCGCCGGACGGCCCCGCCGTGTCGCAGGAGCCGGTCGAGAATCTCACGCTCCTCGGCATCGAAGATGGCCCTCACGTGCTCCTCGCCGTGCTCGGCCACGAGGGTCTGGTAACGCGAGAGCGTTTTTTCCGCCTGGATCGGGTAGTAGGCGAGGAGCTCCGTCGCCGTGTCGATCGCGGTCAGGCCCCCGCCGATGACGACCGCCGGCAGCTCGGCCTGGAGGTTCGCGAGCGCCTCTTCCTTGAAGGCGCCGGTCAGCTGGAGGGCCATCAGGAAGTCGGAGGCTTTCCGGACTCCACGCAGGATGTTGTTCTTCATCGCGATGATCGTGGGGCGTCCCGCGCCCGCGGCGATCGCGACATGGTCGAAGCCGAGGTCGAACGCCTGCTCGGCCGAGATCGTTCCGCCGAAACGCACGCCGCCGAGAATCGAGAAGTGCCGGCGCCGCGCGAGCGTCAGGTGCACGAGCGTCAGGAAGTTCTTGTCCCAGCGGACGGTGATCCCGTACTCGGAGACGCCTCCGAACCCGACGAGCGGTCGCCGGTCGAGCGGAAGGGAGATCGACTCGTAGTCACGGATCGGCCGGATGCCGAGTCCGTCGGCGCCGGTCCAGTCCGCCGGCAGAGCCTCGATCTTCAGGCCGTCGATCCCGACGACGCCGAAGCCCTCGTTGACGAGGTAGTGCGCGAGCGTGTAACCCGCAGGGCCGAGGCCGACGACCAGGACCTTCTTTCCGTTGTACGCGAGCGGGTACGGCCGCAGTGGCGACAGGGGGTTCCAGCGCGTCAGGAGGCCGTAGATCTCGACGCCCCACGGAAGGGCGAGGACGTCGGTCAGAACGCCCGTCTCGATCTGCGGGATGTTGACCGGGTCCTGCTTCTGGAAGATGCACCCCTTCATGCAGTCGTTGCAGATGCGGTGTCCGGTCCCGGGAACCATCGGGTTGTCGATCGCGACGAGGGCGAGAGCGCCGATCGAATCTCCCTCGCGGCGGAGCTGGTGCATCTCGGAAATCTTCTCGTCGAGCGGGCAGCCCCGCAGCTCGATCCCGAGCGGGTTCTTCTGCCAGGTCGCCGTCTTCACGTCGAAGAAACCTTTCGCGCAGGAGTCCTTGTCGCGATCGTGGCAGAGGATGCAGTAGTGGGTTTCGCCGAGCACCTCGCGCCGGGTCATCCGCGGATCGGTCAGCTGAAACCCTTCCCGGCGGCGGTGGCGCGACCGGGGACCGACCCTCTCCTCGGGGAAGTCGGGTCTCGGGCGCTCGGTCTCGACGAGCCGTTGGAATTCGAAGGGCCCCGGGAGATGGAACGACGCCCAGCTCGAAATTTCGCGGCGAAGCCCGGGGCGGTGGAGACGCTCGCGGCACCAACTCGCATATCGTCCGAGAACGGCCTCGAGGAAGTCGAGCGCCGCCTCGTCCGAGGCGTCGCGCGGTCGCGGCAGCTCCACCGTCGCGGACGCGGCGCGGCCCGCGAGCTCGGCGGTCCTCCGCCGGGACTCGTCGGAGACCGAGGGGCGCTTCTTCTGACGCACGGCCTCGATGTGCTCCGCCTCGAGATCGAGAAGATCCGTTCCCATCCGCGCCGTCGCGAGCTCGGGATCGTCCGGCCAGGGTAGATCGGGGAAGAGCTCGCGCTCGATCGCGCGCGCCTGCCGCTCGAGGAGGGGGAGCTCAGCCTCCGGCACGGGCGCCGCACGGGCCGCCCGACGGAGCAGGAAGTCCCGCCGGAAACGGAAGAGCGCCGCCTCCGGACCGGCCAACGACGCCTGCGCCCGCCACTCCCGTTCGACCCCGAAGAGCCGTGCGATGAAGCGCGCGAGCGGCCGCGCCGCCTCGACGAGCAGCCTCGATCGCGGGATCGGCTCGAGCGCGCCGGGGTCGACGCGCCAGGCCATGAGCCTCTCAGCGAGCGCCGCGTCTTCGAGGCGGAGCTCGTCGAAGAAGACCCGGTCGAGCGCCGCGAGCCGTTGCTCGTCGTGGAGGTCCTGGTATGTGAAGCCGGGCACGCCGAGAGGGAAGTCCCTCTCGGCGATCGTTGGCGGCGCGGTCGTGCTCTCCAAGGGAGAGCGATTTTACCGCGCGATCACCGGTCCGCCGGCGAGGATGTCGAACGTGATCACGAGTCCGATCGGCAGCCCCGAGACCACGGAGAACACTCCGCGGGAGTCGATCGCAGTGGCGCACACGACGAGGACGAGGAAGAACGTCGCGACGATCTCGAAGGTGAGGCGCTGTCCGACCGTCAGCCGGCGCCGAGCGCCGGCGTCCCGAGGCCGGCGGCCTGCCGGGGTGGCGGGATCGAAGACGGCGGTCAGGAGCAGCGCCCCCAACGACTCCGCCGGCGAGCCGAGAGATCCAGTGCACGGCGGCGTCGGGGACCGAGATCTTCCTCGCCACGAGCGCGCCGAGAGTGACGGCCGGGTCGAAATGTCCTCCCGAGACGTGCCCGAGGGCGGACACCATGACCGCGATCGTCAGCCCGTACGCAAGCGCGATGCCCGACGAGCCCCGCGCCGCCGCCGGAGAGCCGATCCGCCCGAATCGATCCCGCGCCGACGAAGATGAGAGCCAGGGTGCCGAGGAACTCAGCCACAGTGTCAC
>DASUAD010000414.1:0-8307 GCA_035763965.1 Thermoanaerobaculia bacterium
GAACGTCCCGGACTTCGATCGCGCGCCGTCGGTCGTCGCGATCGCCGGGAAGCTCTCCTTCTTCGTCGAGGAGGCGGCGGCGCGCGCGCGGAAACGTCTCGGCGGCGACGACGTCGAGGTCCTCCGTTTCGACGACGACGCCTCGCCCGGCGCGGTCGCCGAGGCGCTGCTGAATCGCTCCCTCTTCTCGCCGAAGCGTCTCGTCGAGATCGACGTCTCCCGTATTCTCGGAACGGACTCTCCGGGCGAGCTCGCCGAACAGGCGCTCGAGGCCTGGGGGCGGAAGTCGCCCGCCGGGCGGCGCGAGGCGTTCCGGCGGATGCGGCGGGTGCTGTCGGCCCTCGACGTCGCAATCGAAGGCGACCCGGCCGAAGCGGCATCGGTGGTCGCCCGAAAGATCCGGAACAAGGACCTGGCGGAACCTCTGGCGGAGCTCCTCCGCGAGATGCCGGAGGAGCGCGGCCCGACGGGGGCGACGCTCGCCTCGACGCTCCGGCTCGTCCTCGAGCGTCCGAACGACGGGCTCGTCGCGCTCCTGACGGCAACCGATCCCCCGGCGGGGTCGGAGCTTCTGTCCGACGTCGCGAAGCACGGCCTGCTTCTCGCGGTGCGCATCGGCGACCCCCGGGAAAAGGACGAACGCAGAAGGGTCGAGCCGGCGCTCCGGCGCCTAGCGGCCGCGCGGGCGAAGGAGCGGGAGGTGCGGATCGATGCCGAGGCCGTCACACGGCTTCTGATCCGGACCGACGCGAAACCGGCTCTCTTCGCCGCGGAGCTCGAGAAGCTTCTCGACTGGGCCGGCGAGGGGGGGCGGGTCGAGGGAGCCGACGTCGGGGAGCAGGTCGCCGACGAGGCGTCGGAAGACTTCTACCAGTTCCTCGATTTCGTCGCGAAACGCGATGCCGCAGAGGCTCTGAAGCGGCTCGAACGGTTGTTTTCCGGCCGCGAGGTCCGCGCGGGGAGGCGCTCCTTCGACCCGGACGACGGTTGGCCGCAGATCTTCCTCGGGATGCTGACGAACGAGATCCGGCGGATGCTGCTGATCCGTTCGCGTCTCGAGGAGAGCGGGGCCCCGGTGTTCGAGCCGACGATGAGGTGGGAGGCGTACAAGGCGCGCGTCGCCCCCTTCCTGGACGAGCCGATCGCGCCGTTCGGCAGGTCCCCGTTCGCAGGAAGCGCGGACGCCTACCCGGTGTTCCGTGCGGCAGTCGGGGCCGCGCGGTTCACTTCGAGAGAGCTCGCGCGCGCGCTGGCGCGAGCGGCCGACGTCGCCGTGAAGCTGATGAACTCCGCTCCGGCCCTCGAGACGTTCAGCGCCTACGTCGGGGGGTTGATCGCCGGCGCGAAACCGTAGGATATCCGCACTTTGCCGGTCTCGATCGATCTCTCCGGCAAGGCCGCGCTCGTCACCGGCGGGTCGCGCGGCATCGGCCGTGCAACCGCGGAGAGCCTCGCGGCCGCGGGCGCGCGCGTCGCGGTCAGCTATCGGAAGGACGACGCCGCCGCGGAAGAGTTCGTGAGAAAGACGCGCGCGGCCGGGGGAGAGGCGCTCGCGCTCGCCGGCGACGTCGGTGATCCCCGCGAGGCGCGACAGCTCGTTCGCGACGTGGTCGCCGCGTGGGGTCGCCTAGACGTCCTCGTCAACAACGCCGGAATCTGGGAAGAGGACGAGGCGGGCTCGGGGGACCTCGACGTCTGGGATCGGACCTTCGCGATCAACGTCCGCGGCGCGCACGTCGTGACGGATGCCGCGATCCCGTACCTCGAGCGCGAGCGCGGCTCGATCGTGTTCGTTTCGTCCACGGCGGGACAACGGGGAGAGGCGCGACACTCGGCCTATGCGGCGACGAAGGGCGCGCTCGTCTCGTACACGAAGTCTCTCGCGACCGAGCTCGGGCCCCGCGGGATCCGGGTGAACTGCATCGCGCCCGGATGGGTGGAGACGGACCTGACCGCCGCGACTCTCGCGGACCCGCGAAGGCGCGCCGAGATCGAGCGCTCGATCCCGCTCGGCCGGGTCGCGCAGCCGGAGGACATCGCCGGAGCTGTCCTGTTTCTCGTCTCGGACCTCGCCCGACACGTCCAGGGAGAGATCCTGAACGTCAACGGCGGAAGCGTTCTGGTGGGATAGTCGGAGGGCGAATGGAGAAGCTCGACCGGAGAGATTCTCGCTTCCTGATCGCGTGCGCCGCCGTCATCGTCGTGGGCGGCGCGGTCACGGCGCTCCTCTTCAAGCGCGCTTTCCCCGAGGCCTCGATCGAGTTCCGCGTCAACCGATCACAGGCCCGCGCCGCCGGCGAGACGTTTCTCCAGGACCTCGGACGGGACCTGACTCGCACCCGTTTCGCGGGACGGTTCGACGTGGAGGAAGAACCCAAGGTCTACCTCGAGCGGGAGCTCGGGCTCGCTCGCGCAGGTCGGTTCTACGGCAGGGACGCGAAAGTCTGGCGCTGGCAGATGCGATGGTTCCGGTCCGCGGTCAAGGAGGAGGAGCGCGTCGAGCTGACGCCCCTGGGCGATCTCGCCGCCTTCGAGTCCGTCCGCCGCGAGGACGCCCCGGGAGCGAGGCTCACCCGGGAGGCCGCGCGGGCCGTTGCGCTCCGTTTCCTCGACAAGCTCGGCCTTCCCTCATCCCGGCTGAAGCCGATCGAGGTGTCGCCGGCCACCCGACCGAAGCGGATCGACTGGACCTTCGTGGACGAGAAGCGCGACTTCCGGATGGCGGAGGCGACCGTCCGCTACTCGACGACCGTCTCGGGCGACGAGGTCACCTCCTTCCGCGAGTTCGTTCACGTACCGGAGTCCTGGTCGCGCGACTACCGGCGCCTGCGATCGAAGAACGTGACGGCAGGGACCGTGGCGACGTTCGGATTCTTCCTCACGGTCGTCGCCATGCTCGGGGTCCTGATCACGAAGATCGTCCGACACGACGTCCGCTGGAAGCTCGTCGCGGCTTTCGGCGTCATCGCCTTCGTGCTCGCCTTCCTCTCGACGCTGAACGGGATACCGCTGACTCTCTACGAGTACGACACTTCGAGCCCGCTTTCGAGCCACCTGACGCGCGAGCTCGTGCTCGGAATCCTCGGCGCCATCGCGACGGGCGCGGCGATCGCGTTCGTCGTCGCGGCCGCGGAGCCGATCTACCGGGAGCGGTTCGGACAGGATTTTTCCCTTTCGGGCATGTTCTCCCTGCGCGGCCTGCGCACCAAAAAGGTCTTCCTCGCGATCGTACTCGGGTACGCGCTGACGGCGTTCTTCTTCGCCTACCAGGCGGTCTTCTACGTCGTCGCGGCCCGCCTGGGCGCCTGGGCCCCGGCCGACATCCCTTACAGCGACATGTTGAACACGGCGCTGCCCTGGGCGACCGTGCTCCTGATCGGATTCCTGCCGGCGGTGTCCGAAGAGGGAATGAGCCGGATGTTCTCGATCTCCTTCCTCGACCGGCTGGGTGCGGGGCGCCTCGTCGCGATCGTCGTGCCGGCGATCATCTGGGGCTTCGGCCATGCCGCGTACCCCAACCAGCCGTTCTACATCCGCGGTGTCGAGGTGGGTTTCGCCGGGATCCTGATGGGCATCCTGATGATCCGATACGGCATCCTGCCGCTGCTCGTCTGGCACTTCACGGTGGACGCGATCTACACGGCGCTCCTTCTCCTGCGCTCCGGAAACGCGTACTACGTCCTCTCGGGCGGGATCGCCGCGGGCATCCTGCTCCTGCCGCTCGCCGCGGCGTTCATCACCTACAGGATGCGCGGCGGCTTCCTCCCCGAGCACGGGCTCACGAACGGCGAGGAAGGATTCGTGCCGGCGCCTCCGTCGGCGGCGGTCGCTCTCGAGGCTGCGCCGCCGGTGCGGCGCCTGCCGCCGCGGAGCCTCGCGGTCGGATCCGCAGCGGCCGTGCTTCTCGTCAGCTCGTTCCTGTTTCCCGTTCACCGGCCGGACTCCATCTCGGAGGACGCCGTCGGCCGCTCGAGCGCGGAAGCGATGGCGCGGCAGTTCCTTCGCGTGAACGGCGCCCCGCCCGAGCGGTTTCGGATGGTCTCCTACACCGGCACGGGATTCTCCGAGTACGAAGAGGTCCGCCGGCAGAAGCCGCAGGAGAGCGGCCGGATCCCGGGGTTCTCCGAGCCCGCCGCGCGATACGTCCTTTCGCAGGGGGGAGACGCCGCGTTCGAGCGCCTCGCGAAGGAGTATCTGCCGCTCGCGTACCGGGTCGTGCGCTTTTTCGAGCCCGAGAAAAAGGACGAGTGGAAGGTCCTGATCGACGCGCGACGCGCTCGGGTCGTGGCCTTCGTCAACCCGATCGAGGAGGCGGAGCCGGCCGCCGCGCCGCCCGGCGCGGACGCGGCGCGGGCGCGGGCGATCGCCGCTGCGGAGAAGCTCGGGTACCCGGCGAAGGACTACGTCGCGATCGACGTCGGGACCCAGGACCGGCCGAAACGGACGGATACGACCGTGGTGCTCGAAGCGTCCCGGGCCGCGGTCGGCGAGGCGAGGCCGCGCCTGACCGCCGTGTTCCACGGTCCGCGGCTCGCGGCCCTCCTGCCGACGGTCAAGGTGCCGGAGAGCTTCCTGCGTGAGTACAGCCGGCGCAGTCCCGCCGACTGGATCCTGCTCGCGGCGAAGATCGTGGCGATCGGGGGATTCGTCGGGATGGGCGTGATCCTCTTCCTGCGCCTGGTGCGCGGCGGGGGATTCCACTGGCGGAGCCTCGTCGGGCCACTTCTCTTCGCGCTCCTCGGGATCGCTCTTGCGCTTGCGAACTCGATCCCGAGCCTCGCCCGCGCGTACCCGACCGAGCAGCCGTATTCACTGTTCCAGATCGGCATCGCGATCTCGCTGACGATCGGCGGAATCGCCTTTCTCGTCGCCGCCGGACTCGGCTTCGTCATCCTCTCGGGCGCACGGCCCGGCTGGAGTACCGCCCTCCGGCGCAGCGGGTCGCTCGGGGACGCGTTCGCGCGGGCCGCCGTCGGGGCGATCGGGATGGCGGGTCTCGCGCGCTGGATCGCCGTCGCCGCCTCGCGCTTTCCGGCGCGGTTCGGCCTCGACCCGTCTCTGCCGGGCACGCTCGAGCGGTTCGTGCCCGGGTACGCCGGGTTCTGGTCGGCGGCCACGTCCACGTTCGCACTCGCGGTCGTCGCGGCGACTCTCGCGCTCGCGGCCCGGACTCCGACCGCGCGTCAGCCTCTCTGGCGCGCTCTCGCCGGCGTCGGAGCTCTTCTGACGCTCGCTCCGATCGGCGCCCGGTCGGCCGGAGAGTTCGCCGCCGCCTGGCTTCCGGAGATCGCGGTCGCTGCATGGCTCGGGTTCGTGGCGTTCGCACTCCTGCGGGACCACGCGGCGGCCTGGGTCATCTTCGGAGCTCTCTTCTTCGGCGGCCTGCGCGCTGCGGAGCTCTTCCTGCAGCCGGCGCCGTCCGATCGCGGCGCCGGCCTGACGGTGGTCGTTTTCGTGATGCTCGCGACGGTCGCTCTCGTCGCGGGGCGCCGGGAGCCGGCGGAGCCCGCGGTCGCCCCCGCGCTCGTCTCGGCACCTCCCGCTCCTCCCTCTCCCGCCGGGGCGGAAGAGCCGTGAAACGGGCGCTCTCCGCCGCACTTTCTCTCGCGATCCTCGGGGTCACTCCCGGTCGCGGCGGGCCGGCGCGCGACCCGGTCGTGGAGAAGGTGCGCGCGTATCGCGCCGCGCACGAGCTCGCGATCCTGCGCGAGTTTCGCGAGCTCCTCGCGATTCCGAACGTCGCCTCGGACGACGCGAACATCCGCGCGAACGCGGTGGCGATCGTCCGGCTACTCGAGAGACGGGGGGTTCGGGCGACGCTGTTCGACGGAGAAGGAGGTCCGCCCGCGGTCTACGGGGAGATGACGTCTCCCGGCGCGAAGAAGACGATCGTCTTCTACGCGCACTACGACGGCCAGCCGGTGGATCCTGCGAAGTGGGCCGGCGCGCCGTGGGAGCCGGTCGTTCGGAGCGCATCGCTCGAATCGGGCGGACGCGAGGTTCCGTGGGACTCGCTCACGTCTCCGGTCGACCGGAACTTTCGCGTCTACGGGCGGTCCGCCGGCGACGACAAGGCTTCGATTGCCGGGCTCCTCGCGGCGCTCGACGCGCTTTCCGCGGCCGGTCGCCGACTTTCCGTCAACGTGAAGTTCTTCTTCGAAGGGGAAGAGGAGGCGGGTTCGCCGCATCTCTCCGACGTCCTCCGCCGCAACGCGGCACGCCTCGCGTCGGACCTCTGGCTCTTCTGCGACGGACCGGTTCACCAGAGCGGGCGGAAGCTCGTGTTCTTCGGCACCCGTGGCGTCATGGACGTGGAGATCACGGCCTACGGCGCCACCCGGCGGCTCCACAGCGGCCACTACGGGAACTGGGCGCCAAATCCGGCGGTCGAGCTCGCGCGCCTCGTGGCGTCAATGCGCGACGGCGAGGGCCGCGTCGCGATCCCGGGATTTGCCGACGATGTCCGTCCCCCGACTGACGAGGAGCGTCGGGCGGTCGTGACCGCGCCGGACGTCGACGCCTCCCTGAAACGGGAGCTCGGCCTCGGCCGGACGGAAGGGGGAGGCGAGCGCATCGAGGCGCGGATTCTCCAACCCGCCCTGAACGTCCGGGGCTTCGCGGCGGGCGACGTCGGCGCGAAGACGACGAACTCGATTCCGACCGAAGCGACCGTGTCGATCGACTTCCGCCTGGTGCCCGACCAGACGCCGGAGAAGGTCCGCTCCCGGGTCGAGGACTTCCTGCGAGCACAGGGTTTCTTCCTCGTGCGCGGGGGACCGCCCGATGCCGCGACCCGTCTCGCGCACCCCCGGGTCCTGAGGGTCGAGTGGGGCAGCGGATATCCCGCGACGCGCGTGTCGATGGACCTGCCGGTGTCGCGTGCCGTCTTCTCGATCCTCTCGGAAGTTTCCGGCGACCCCGTCGTCCGGCTTCCGACGCTCGGCGGCAGCGGCCCGAACGACCTCTTCGAGCGGATCCTCGGTGTGCCCGTCCTCGGACTTCCGATCGCGAACCACGACGACAACCAGCACGCCGCCAACGAGAACCTGAGGATCGGGAACCTGTGGGATGGGATCGAGCTCTATGCCGCGCTGATGGCGTATCTCGGGGAGCGGTGGCGCTGACGGCGCCTCATGAGCCGGTCGAGTGGTATCTCGACACACCGTTCTTCCAGAGCGAGAGCGCGATCGAAAGAGAGACCGCGGCAACCAGCGGCACGGCCCAGAAATACGGCAGGAACTCGGGCCTGCGGAGGAACCGCGCCGTCGGGTAGAAGGACGCGAACGCGAAAGGAATCACGAAAGACAGCGCGAAGCGCACCCACGCGTCGTAGATCGTCAGCGGATAGCGGCCAAACTGCATCAGGTTGAAGACCGGCGGCGAGATGCCGATTCGGTCCTCGATCCAGAAGGACGTCGCGGTCAGGCCGATGAAGATCGCGAGGTAGATCACTCCGCCGGAGATCGCCCACAGGGTGAAGAGGATCAGGTCAGCGGCGCCGAAGTGGATCCCGAGGCGCTTCGAA
Source organism: Thermoanaerobaculia bacterium (assembly GCA_035763965.1). GTDB lineage: Bacteria > Acidobacteriota > Thermoanaerobaculia > UBA5066 > Gp7-AA6 > Gp7-AA6. The sequence goes on from DASUAD010000414.1 coordinate 7,526, forward strand.
GACCAGACGATCGCGACGATCCCGGTCACGATCGACTCGATCGACTCCAGTCGGAACGATTCGAAGAGCACCTGGAACATGGACGAAACGGGCCGCAGGAGGACCCGGTCGAATCGCCCCTCGATGAGATACCGGTCGGGAAACATCCAGAGGTTCCAGGAAAAGACGTTGAAGATTCCCAGAGGCAGGAGCGAGAAGCCGTAGAGGAAGACCATCTCCTCGAACCTCCAGTCTTTGAGCGCCGAGACGCGCGAGAAGACGATGAGGAGGAACGCGAACGACGCCGCCGTCCCGAAGAAGGACGCGAGGATCGCCGAAAAGAAGTCGGCCCGGTACTCGAGCCGTGCCTTCGCGTACTGGGTGAAGTAGAGCCCGAGGAGGCGCGCGTGCCGTCCGAGATCCTTCATCACCCCCCCTGGATCGTGATCCGGTGGCGCGACCGTGACCAGACCCACTGGCCGAGCGCCGTGAGCGCCAGGGTCCAGACCGCCTGAAGGAGGAGCATCCGCGCCGCGGCCGCGCCGGTCGCCTTGCCGAGGTAGAGCGTCGCCGGCGTGAAGTTGATGTGGGGAAAGGGGGACGCGAGAAGGATCGAACGGAGCGGCTCGGGGAAGAGCGTGGTCGGGATGAGAAGACCCGAGAGGAGCTCGAGGACGAAGAACTTCGCCCGGAGGATCCCCATGATCGACTTCGTCCGGATCGCGATCAGCCCGACGAGGAAGTTCACGGCGGCCACGAGGAAGAACGAAAGCACCGCGGACACGAGGAAGAGCGCTCCGGCT
>DASUAD010000415.1:0-3721 GCA_035763965.1 Thermoanaerobaculia bacterium
CTCGTCTCCATTCTGGAATCGTTCACGCAGGACGAGATCGAGCGGCGCGAGCGTCTGCAGAAGCTCTCGCTGATGGACCAGGGCATCACCTTCACGGTCTACGGCGAAAAGGAAGGCACCGAGCGCATCTTCCCGTTCGACTTCGTGCCCCGCGTCATCCCGGCGCGCGAGTGGGAGCGCCTGCAGGAGGGGCTGGTTCAGCGGGTCACCGCGCTGAATCTGTTCATCCTCGACATCTATCAAGGCCAGAAGTGCCTCAAGGACCGCGTGGTTCCGCCCGAGCTCGTCCTCTCGCGGAAAGAATACAAGCGCGAGCTTCTGAACGTCATCCCGCCGCGTCAGATCTTCACCCACGTCGTCGGGACCGACATCATCCGGAACGATGCCGGTGAGTATCTCGTCCTCGAAGACAACTGCCGCTGCCCCTCGGGCGTGTCCTACGTGCTGGAGAATCGCAACACCCTGAACCGCGTCTTTCCGGAATTCTTCAAGTATTACCCGGTCCGGCCGATAAAGGACTACCCGACCCTGCTCCTCGACACGCTCCTGCACGCGGCGCCACGCTTCAGCGAGAAGCCCGTCGTCGTGATCCTCACACCCGGGATGGCGAACTCCGCCTACTTCGAGCACTCCTTCCTGGCCCGCGAGATGGGTGTCGTGCTCGTCGAAGGGCGTGACCTGATCGTCGAGGACAACTACGTCTTCATGCGGACGACCCAGGGCAAGCAGAAGGTGGACGTGATCTACCGCCGGATCGACGACGACTTCCTCGATCCGCTGACGTTCCGGCGCGACAGCCTCCTGGGCGTACCCGGGCTCATGAACGTCTACCGCGAGGGCAACGTCGGCCTCGCCAACGCGCCCGGCGCCGGGATCGCGGACGACAAGTCCGTCTACGCGTTCATGCCGGCGCTCATCCGGTACTACCTCGGCCAGGACGCGCTCCTGCCCCAGGTGCCGACCTATCTCGGCGCCCGTCCTCAGGACTTCGCCTACATGCGCGACCACGCACGCGACCTCGTGATCAAGACCACGGGCGACTCCGGCGGGTACGGGATGCTCATGGGGCCGTTCGCGACCCGCAAGGAGATCGAGGCGTACGTCGGCCAGATGAAGAAGAACCCGGGCAACTACATCGCCCAGCCGCTCATCGAGCTCTCGGCACACCCGACGTACGTCGACGGAAAATTCGAGCCCCGCCGCGTCGATCTCAGACCTTTCATCCTCTATGGCGAGACGGTCCGCGTGCTCCCCGGTGGGCTCACGCGCGTCGCGCTGCGGCCCGGATCATACGTCGTCAACTCGTCCCAGGGCGGGGGCAGCAAGGACACCTGGGTGCTCGCGTCGAAGGACGCCTGATGCTGTCTCGCGTCGCGGACTCGCTCTACTGGATGGGCCGGTATCTCGAGCGCGCCGAGAACGTCACGCGGCTGCTTCTGGTCACCGAGGACTTCTCTACCGAGACGCAGGGGCTCGCCGAGGACCTGGCGCAGACGGCGTGGAAGGACATGCTCGCCATCTTTCCGGCGGCGCAGCTGACGCGCGAGCTCACCCCGTTCGCCCCCCTGTCGGTTCCGTACCTGCACACGTTCTTCACCGACCAGGCCAATGCGTATTCGATCCTCTTCTCGATCCGGAAGGCGCGCGAGAACGCGCGGTCGGTCCGCGAGGCGCTGACGTTCGAGGTGTTCCTGGCGTTGAACGAGGCGTTTCGCGCGCTCGAGACGTACGAGCGCAAGGGCATGCCCGACCTGCCGGCGTTCCGCGACGCGCTCAATGCCACCCACAAGGGCATCTTCGCGGTCGTCGGCGCGATCGAGCACACCTGCACGCGCGACGAGGGCTGGCGCTTTCTCAAGCTCGGCGAATCGCTCGAGCGCGCCCATTGCTCGGCGCTGGTGCTGCGCACGAAGCTCCCGGCGCTGCTCGCGGCCGAGGCGCGCGGTGACGCACCCCTCTACTACACGCAGTGGCGCACGCTCCTCCGGAGCCTGTCCTCGCTCGAGAACTATCGGCGCGTCTACGGTGCGCGGCTGGAGCCGAATCTGGTCATCGGCTTCCTGCTGTTCAATCCCGATTCGCCGCGCTCGCTCCGCTACGGCGCATCGGTCGTCCGGGACTACCTCGCGGCGATCTCCGGGCCAGCCGAGCTCACCGCCCCGGCGCGGATCATCGGCAGGCTTCACGCGGACCTGCGCTACGACGACGAGGCCCAGATGCGCCGGGGCGATTTCGCGGGACTGCTCGACCGGGTCGTCGGCGAGCTGGCCAAGACCCACGACGCGATCGCCACCCAGTACTTCGTGACCTGATGCATCTTCAAGTTCAGCACCGCTTCGCGTTCGAGTACGACGCGTTCATCAGCGAGTCGTTCCTCGAGCTCCGCGTCCAGCCCAAGACGACGCCCCAGCAGGCTGTCTCGTCCTTCGAGCTCGCCGTGGGTCCCCCGACCAGCGTTCATCGCTACCGGGACTGGAACGACAACCTCACGCACCACTTCACGATCACGAAATTCCACGACCGGATCGCGGTGTCGGCCCGCTCGCTGGTCCAGACCCACCGCGCCGGCGTGGCGATCGCCGCGCTCACCGATCGCCCCCCGCGCGAGGGGTTGCCGTACCCGCTACGCGACTTCCTCGAGTTCGGGGGGCCGGTGAAGCTCACGCTGGCGCTCCGCGCGGCGCACCGGGCGATCGGTCTCGCCTCGACCGCGCCGCTCGGCGAGCAGGTGCAGGCCGTCGGCGCCTACATCGCCAAGCGCTTCGCGTATCGCAAGAACGTGACCACGTACGACTCGACGACCGAGGACTTCCTCGCGATCGGCGGCGGCGTATGCCAGGACTTCGCCCATCTGATGCTCGGCCTGCTCCGCCTGCGCGGGATCCCCTGCCGATACGTGAGCGGCTACCTGCATGTCGAGCGCAAGAAACCCGAGCCCTCGCAGAGTCACGCCTGGGTCGAGGTCCATTCGCCCGGCGCGGGCTGGGTCCCCTTCGACCCGACGCACAACCGCGCGGTGGACGAGCGTTACGTGGTCGTGGGTCACGGCCGCCACTACGACGATGTGCCGCCGAACAAGGGTATCTACCGCGGCGTCGCCAAGGAGACGCTGAAGGCCGAGGTCGTCACCGAGGTGGTGCCGGGCCACACCGTCGCGACGCTCCGCGAGGAGGTCCGCCACATCGATCTGCCGGTGTACCGCGAGGTCCCGGCGCGTCCTCCCGATCGAATCGTCACCGGCGTCGAGGACGTCAGCGCCCAGCAGCAGCAGTAGCGCCGGCGCTACGCCACCTGACCATGGATTCGCCGCCTGAGCTCCAGGGGCTCACGAACCTGGTGGAAGACCTCGCGCACGCCGCCGGTGCCGGTGAGCGTGATCGACCCGTACCCCAGCAGCCGGCCGAGCAGGCTCTGGTCGACGGAGATCGTCTCCACCTGCCGCAGCAGGAGCTCGATCGTCCGCCGCCGGATGAGCCCCGTCTTGACGATCACGCGCTTGTTCGTGACGCCGAGCTCCGTGGTCTGATACGACACGAACGGTGGGACGAGCATCAAGACGCCGATGATCAGGACGACCGTGCGCGCCTGCGTCAACGCCGGAAAGAAGAGGAGCACGACCCCGACGATCAGAACCAGGACCGCGCGCGCGAAGATGATCGTATGGAGCGGCGCCCGATAGACGACGTGCTCGTCCGGAAGCAGATTCTCGTCGATGTAGCTC
>DASUAD010000416.1:0-11688 GCA_035763965.1 Thermoanaerobaculia bacterium
GCGGAGCGTTTGAAGGCGAGCGGCGTGCCCTGGACGATCATCGAGGCGTCGGTTTTCATGGAGATCTGGCTCGGACCCCACCTCGGTTTCGACGCGGCGAACGGTCGGGCTCGCGTGTTCGGATCCGGCGAGGAGAAGATCAGCTGGATCTCGTACCGCGACGTGGCCGCGCTCGCGATCGCCGCGGCGGAAAGCCGGGATGCCGAGAATCGCGTAATCGAGGTCGGAGGTCCCGAGGCCCTGTCGTACAGCCAGGTGATCCGGATCTTCGAGGAACGCTCGGGTCGGGGTTTCGAGGTGGAGCGCGTGTCCGAGGAGTCGCTCCGCGCGATGAAAGCGAACGCGAAGAGTCCGGTCGAGGAGACGTTCGCCGGCCTCATGCTCTTCGTCGGCAAAGGGGACGCGATCGACATGCGGGAGACGCTCGCGCGGTATCCGATGCGCCTGACGACGGTCCGCGAATACGCCGATCGGGTGCTCTCGGGATAACGGTTTCTCCGGATCGGCTCCCGTGCGCGCTCCTTTCGGAACCGACCGGCTGGAGCCCGGGCCCGACGGAACCCCGACGCTCTTCTGCGCGGTGAAGAAGGGGTGGCGGCCGCGAACGCCGGCGATTTCCCGGCGGGCGGAGCACCCCGGAACCGCGGTCGCCTGGGGGGAGGACGTCTTCGAGGTCGTGCAGGTGGAAAGCCTGCCGGACGGAGAGACGCGGTATTCGCTGGCTCCGTGGCGGGAAGACTTCGCGATCCGTTCGCTCGAGCGTTACGACGCCGCCAGTGAAGAGGCTCGCGAGGCGGAGCGCCGGTGGAGGAAGAACGCCCGGCGCAACCGCCTGCTCGCGATCGGCCTGTCTCCCGTGCTCGGTCATCTCCCCGGAACGGTCCAGGAGTCGATGGAGCGTGAGTTCGGCGCGCCCGCCAACCTCATGACGGTTGCCTCCGCGCTACCGCTGTTCGTCCTCGGAGTGGTCGGCCTCCTGGCAGGCGTCGCTCGGATCGCCGGCGGCTCGCTCGCCCCGCTGCCCGAGCCGTCCCTTCCGCTCTCGATCTACCTCGTTCTCGAGTCGTCTCTTCGAATCTCGCTCGTCGTTACCCAGTCGCGCCCCGCAGGATCGATCCCCGGCACTGTGGGGTACGGAATCTGGAAGCTCGCGCGGTCGTACAATCGTCGCGGAGGTCCGAAATGAGGACGACCCGGACGGCGGCTCTCCTCGTCTGTCTCGCTCTCGCCGGGGCGAACGTGCCGGGAGAGACGAAGAAGATCGAAGTCCTCGCGCACAAGTACGCCTTCGAGCCGTCAAAGATCGAGGTCAAAGCGGGAGAGCCCGTCGAAATCACGTTTCGCAGCACCGACACGAAGCACGGCTTCGCATGCAAGGAGCTCGGCCTCGCGAAGGTCGTCTTTACGAAGGACGAACCGGCCACGGTGACGTTCACGCCGGAGAAGCCGGGGACGTATCGCTTCAAGTGCGCGCGGTTCTGCGGCCTCGGTCACCCGAAGATGAAGGGCGAGATCGTCGTCACGCCGTAGGGCGATGCGCATCGGATCGGCCGTTCTGGTTCTCGGTCGTTCCGGTGCCCGTCCCGGGATTCAAGGAGCGGGACACGACGACGTCGGCCGCGGTCGTCCCGAAGTTCTGAACGTCTCGATCGGCCTCTACGACGCCGCGCTCTTGGGCTCGGCGACCAGCGCCGGCTGATCCTCCGGCAACGTTCCCATGAGACGCCGGATCGGCTTCGCGAAGACCAGCAGCACGAGACCCGCGACTCCCGTCACCTTGGCGACCGCGAGGAACAGCTCCTCGACGCTCATTCCCCGGAAGCCTCCGGCCGCCAGGCCCGCGATGAGGTTTCCGAGCGCGGTGCCCATGAACCACGTTCCCATCATCTGGCCGACGAGGCTCCGGGGAGCGAGCTTGGTGACGAAGGAAAGGCCGACGGGCGAGAGACAGAGCTCTCCGACCGTGTGAAGGAGATAGGTGACGATCAGCCACAGGATGCTGACGCGGACTCCTCCCGCCGTGAGGCTCGCGCCCCAGGCCAGCACGAAGAACCCGAGGGCGAGGAACGCGAGACCGTACCCCATCTTCGCGGGAGCCGAGGGTTGACGGCGCCCGAGGCGCACCCAGAGCACACCGAAAACCGGTGCGAGCAGGATGATGAAGATCGAATTGACCGACTGGAGGAACGAAGCCGGCATCTCCCAGCCGAAGAACACGCGCTGCGTCATCCGCTCGCCGAAGAGGTTCATCGAGGAGCCGGCCTGCTCGAAGCCGGCCCAGAAGAGGACCGCGGCCATGAAGAATACGAAGATGACCGCGATGCGCTTTTTCTCGGCCACCGAGAGGCGCGAAAGGAAGATGACCGCGCCGAAGTAAACGACCGCGAGCCCGAGCATGAAGAGCCCGGTGCCCTGCGCGACTCCGTACAGCGTGAGATGAATCACTCCGGCGAGCTGCAGCACGACGGCGACGGCGAGGACGCCGAGCACGACGCCCACGCCGACGACGAGCTTGCGGGCGGCGTTCCGGTCGCTCGCCGTGGCCTCCGACGGCTGGCGCAGCCCGGCGTCGCCGAGGTACTTCCCGCCGAACCGGTACTGCAGGAGGCCGAGGACCATGCCGACCCCAGCCGCACCGAACCCGAGATGCCAGTTCACCTTCTCGCCGAGATAGCCGCAGACGAGGGGCCCGAGCATGGCGCCCACGTTGATTCCCGAATAGAAGATGGAAAAGCCGGCGTCCCGGCGGTTGCCCCCTTCCGGATAGAGGTCGGCGACCATCGCGCTGACGTTCGGTTTGAGCAAGCCCGTCCCGATCACGATGAGAACGAGCCCGAGGTAGAACGTCGGCACGAACCCCAAAGCCATGCTGAAGTGTCCGGCCGCGATGAAGCAGCCGCCGACGAACACGGCGCGCCGCTGGCCGAGGATCCGGTCGGCGACCCAGCCGCCTGGCAGCGCCATCAGGTAGACGAGCCCGACGTAGAGGCCGTAGATCGCGGCGGCGGTCGAATCGGTCATGCCGTACCCGCCGGTCTGGACCGAGGCGACGAGGAAGAGGATCAGGAGGCCCCGCATCCCGTAGTAGCTGAAGCGCTCCCACATCTCGGTGAAGAAGAGCGTGGAGAGACCGCGCGGATGGCCGAACCACTGCTTGTCAGCGGGTTTCGCCTCGATCATTTCGCCCCCCTGGCGAGCGACAGGCTAGCAGAGGCCGGCCGGCTCGGGCTTTCCAACGCCCGATTCCCGACTACCGATTCCCGATTCCCGACTCCCGGAGACTCTCGCCGACCGCGCGCGCCGTCCGGGCGAGATCGGCGTCCGAGTGAGCGGTCGAGATGAACCACGCCTCGAACTGCGCCGGCGGAAAGAAGACTCCGCGCCCGAGCATCGCGTGAAAGAAGGCGGCGTAGCGGGCGGTGTCCGATCGCTTCGCCGACGCGAAGTCCACGACCGGTCCGCCGGTGAAAAAGAGAGTCGAAAGCGTACCGACTCGCTGGTAGGTGACGCTCCCCTCCGCGCCGGCGCCGCGGATCGCTTCCCGAACGGCGCCTTCGAGCAGCACCGCCTTTCGCTCGAGCTCCCGGTACGGCGGATGCCTCTCGATCTCGCGGAGCATCGCGATTCCCGCCGCCATCGCCAGCGGGTTTCCCGACAGCGTCCCGGCCTGGTACACGTCTCCCGACGGAGCGACGCGTTCCATCAGGTCGCGGCGACCGCCGTACGCGCCGACGGGGAGCCCGCCCCCGAGGATCTTGCCGAGGACCGTCAGGTCGGGCGTGATGCCGAAGAGCTCCTGCGCGCCGCCCCGCGCCACGCGAAAACCGGTGATGACTTCGTCGAAAACGAGGAGCGCCCCGTGTCGCGCCGTGATCTCCCGAGTGGCCTCGAGGTAGCCGGGACGCGGCGGGACGACGCCCATGTTCGCGGCCACCGGCTCGATCGAGAAGGCGGCGATCTCGCCCGGGTGCTTCCGGAATGCCGTTTCGAGCGCGTCCGCGTCGTTGTACGGAACGACGGTCGTGAGCGCCGCGAGATCCGGCGGAACGCCGGGGCTTCCCGCGATTCCGAGCGTCGCGACCCCCGAGCCCGCGGCCACGAGGAACGAGTCGGCGTGGCCGTGATAGCCGCCGTCGGTCTTGACGATTCGCTTGCGTCCCGTGACACCCCGCGCGAGTCGGATGGCGCTCATCCCGGCTTCGGTGCCGGAGTTGACGAACCGCACCATCTCGACGGATGGAAACATCTTCGTCACCCGCTCGGCCAGCCGCACTTCCCGCTCCGTCGGAGCGCCGAAGGACGTCCCGCCGCGGGCGGCCTTCGCGACTTCGCGCACGACGAACGCCGGCGCGTGCCCGAACAGGAGCGGGCCGTAGGACATGACGTAGTCGAGGTACGAGATCCCGTCGGCGTCGCGGATGCGCGCGCCGCGCCCGCGCGCGACGAAGAAGGGCTCTCCGCCGACCGAGGCGAAGGAGCGCACCGGCGAGGACACGCCGCCCGGCATGAGTTTGCGCGCACGGCGGAACAAAGCCGACGAACGACTCCTCGTGACTCTGGACCTGGGCCTTCGCGCTCTGGACACCTAGTAAGGTAGCGAGCCTTCCGCCAGCCATCGGGCGGCGTCGCGCGCGTGGTAGGTCAGCACGAAGTCGGCTCCCGCCCGGACGATCCCGGTCAGGATCTCGCCGACGATGCGTCTCTCGTCGATCCAGCCGTTCGCGGCGGCCGCTTTTACCATCGCGTACTCCCCCGAGACGTTGTAGGCGGCGATCGGAGCATCAAAGCGCTCCCGCGCCTCTCGGATGACGTCGAGGTATGCCAGCGCCGGCTTCACCATCACGGCGTCCGCGCCCTCTTCGAGGTCCAGCGCGATCTCGCGCATCGCCTCGCGACGGTTTGCCGCGTCCATCTGGTAGCCGCGCCGGTCCCCGAACTTCGGAGCCGAATCGGCGGCCTCGCGGAACGGCCCATAGAACGCGGACGCGGACTTGGCGGAGTACGCGAGGATCGCGACGCCGCCGAAACCTTCGGCGTCCAGCGCCCGGCGGATCGCAGCCACCCGGCCGTCCATCATGTCCGAGGGCGCCACGACGTCCGCCCCGGCGCGCGCCTGCGACACCGCGATCTGCGCCAGAAGCGGAAGCGTGGCGTCGTTGTCCACCTCGCCGTCGCGGAGGACGCCGCAGTGGCCGTGCGACGTGTATTCGTCGAGGCAGACGTCGGTCATCACGACGAGGTCCGGAACCTCGGCCTTCAGTCGGCGCACGGTTTCCTGGACCGCGGCGGTGTCGTCCCATCCCTCGCTGCCGACGTCGTCCTTCCGGTCCGGGATCCCGAAAAGAATGACCGCCGGAACGCCGGCAGAGCGCAGATCGCGCGCCTCGACGACCGCTTGATCGGGCGAGAGGCGGAAGACTCCCGGCAGCGACGAGATCTCTTCGCGGCGTCCGGACCCCCGGCGGACGAACAGCGGCGCCACGAACCGGTCGGCGGAGAGCCGCGTCTCGCGCACGAGCTCGCGCAGCCCCGGCGTCCGGCGGAGGCGGCGCATGCGAAGCGTCGGGAATCCGATCATGCCCGCAATCTATTCTCGGGAGGCGTGCGCGGCAAGGCCGACCGCGACCTGCGCGACGGTTTCGAAGGTCGGCGGCTGCGCAATCTCGACTCGCACCACCCCGAAATCGGAGAGCGTCTCGCCGGTCGAGGCGCCCAGCGCGATCGCCGGCGTTTCACGCAGAACCGAGAGCGCGTCCTCGGGTGCTCCTCCGAAAAGCCAGCGCGCCGCGGCCGGAGACGTGGGGCAGAAGGCGGCGAGATCGCGCGCCATGACGATCGCGTCGAGTGCGCGGTCGTACGGTCTCGCGACCTTGCGGTAGAGATTCAGCGCCACGACGTCGGCTCCGCGCGCCGCGAGCTCCCGCGGCAGCTCCTCGGATGAGTCGTCGCCCCGCGGGAGAAGAACACGGGCGCCGGAGAGGTCGGACGGAAGCTTCGCGATGATCTGGCGCGCCGCCCCCCCGCCCTCCTCCACCTCGACGAGCAGCCCGGAGCGGAGCCGCTCCGCGGTCGCCGGACCCACGGCCACGAGGCGCCCCGAGAGACGGGACAGGAGATCCTCGCGCTGCGACAGGCGGTCCGCCGCGGCGCGACTGGTGACGATCACGAGGTCGAATCGGCCCGCGATGGACGAGGCATCCGGGCGAAGCGTTTCGATCGTGTGCGTGACGCGCTCGACGACCTCGAGCCCGGGAACGAGCTCCGAAGGAAACGGACGCTCTCCCGAGCGCAGAACGAGGAGGCGAGGTTTCATCCGGTTTTCTCCGGCCGGCTAGGCCCGCGCGAGCGCGATCAGGTCCGCCGCGCCCTGTTCGAGGAGCCGCGTCGCGACCTCGCGGCCGATCGCCTCCGCATCGTCGGCGCTCCCGCCTGCCTCGCCGCGCAACGTCCGGGAGCCGTCCGGCGCGAACACGGCGCCCGAGAGAAGGAGGCCACCGTCCCGCACCCGGGCGAGGCCGGCCACCGGAGCCCGGCAGCCCGCTTCGAGCAGGTCGAGCAGGGCCCGCTCGGCGAGGACCTCGCGATGCGATGCGAGGTCGTCGAGGCGGGCGGCCTCTTCCCGCACTGCGGCGTCATCGGCGCGTGTCACGACGGCCAGGGCACCCTGGCCGATCGCCGGCAGCATCACGGAAGCGGGCAGAACCTGGGTGACTTCGTCGAGACGCCCGAGACGGGCCAGGCCCGCGCGGGCGAGTACGACCGCGTCCCACCGTCCCTCCTTCAACCGCCGGATGCGGGTGTCCACGTTGCCGCGCGCCTCGAGGACCTCGGCGTCCGGCCGGGCGGCGAGGATCTGGGCGCGGCGGCGGGAACTCGACGTCCCGACCCGGACTCCCCGCGGCAGCGCGTCGAGAGTGGACCCATCGCGTGACACGAGAACGTCGCTCGGGTCTTCGCGGGCAGGCACGGCGGCGAGACAGAGTCCCTCGGGAAGCCGTGACGGCAGGTCCTTCAGGCTGTGCACACCGAGGTCGACCCGGCCCTCCAGGAGCGCCTCGTCGATCTCGCGCGTGAAGAGGTCTTTCCCCGTCATTTCGGCCTCGAGGCGGGACAGCCGGTCGCCCGTCGTGCGGATCGAGATGATCTCGACGTCCGCGTGAGCGGACAGGGCCGCGGCGACCAGCCGTGTCTGCGCGAGCGAGAGGGCACTTCCGCGGGCGCCGATGCGGAGCTTCATGGAAGGAGGGCTCCCGGCGCCTACTCGCGATCCAGATCGAAGAGGTGGCGGATCGCCTCGACTCGGTCCAGCTTCTTGGCCGCGTCGCTCTCGGACTTCAGCCGCCGCATCGGTTCGTGGAGCAGCTTGGCGACGAGAGACTCGGCGAGCGGCCGCAGTCGCTCCCGCTCCTCGGCCGAAAGTCGGCTGAGCTCTCCGTCGCGGATCTCCTCGAGCCGCCGCTTCAGGTCGGTCACCGTCGGAATGACCGAGAGGTTCCCGAACCAGCCGAAGAAGCGCTCGAGCTCTTCCTCGAGGATCTGCTCGGCCCGGGGGACCTCGCGCACCCGCCGCCTCCGGTTTCCGGCGGCGACTTCCTCGAGGCCGTCCAGGTCGTAGGCGAAGACGTTGTAGATCCCTTTCACGCCGGGATCGATGTCGGGAGGCATAGCGAGATCGAGGAAAAACATCGGACGCCCCCGGCGCTGCCGCATCGCCGCCTCGACGTCGCTGCGGCGCACGACCGGTTCCGGGCTCGCGGTCGTTCCGACGACGACGTCCACGGAAGGGAGCTCCCGTGCGACCCCTTCCCACGGCACCACGCGCGCGCCGATTTTGGCGGCGAGATCCTCCGCGTGTTCCCGGGTCCGGTTCGCGATCCGCAGGTCGCGCAGCCCCGCCTCGAGCGCGTGCCGGGCGAAGAGCGTCCCGGTCTCGCCCGAGCCGAGAAGGAGCAGGGTTCGGTCGGGCAGATCACCGAAGACCTTGTCCGCGAGCTCGACCGCGATCGACGCGATCGAGAGCGGATGAACCGCGATCTCCGTTTCGGTCCGGACCCGCTTGCCGGCGTGTACGGCGCTCTCGAAGAGCCGATGAAGGACGGCGCGGGTGGATCCGGTCTCCCGCGCGATCGAGAGCGCCTGGCGCACCTGCCCGAGGACTTCGCTCTCACCGAGCGCCATCGAGTCGAGGCCGGCCGCCACTCGGAAGAGATGCCGGGCGGCCTCGGCGCCGAAGCGCCGGAACCCCGCCTGTTCGAGGGCTCCACGGTCGAGTCCCCGCCACTCCGAAACGAACCGCGCGAGCTCCTCACCGGTGCGCTCGCCGCTTCCGAGGCCGTAGATCTCGCTCCGATGGCACGTCGAGACGATGACGCTCTCCGAGACGAGGCCGTCTCCGAGCATCCGGCGAAGGCCGTCGCGGACCTCCTCGGCGGTGAAGGCCACGCGCTCGCGGACGACGCCGCTCGCTCCGCGGAAGTTCCACCCCAGCACGAGGATCTGCGCTTCGTTCGACGTGCTCATCGGAAGACGTGCGACTGCGACAGGTACATGTTCACGAACGTGTAGGAGAAGAGGACGAGGATGAAACCGACGATCGAGAGCACCGCGACCCGCGGACCCGCCCAGCCGCGCCGGTCCATCCACAGGAGGATTCCATAGACCGCGAGCGTAATGAGCGCCCACACGAGCTTCGCGTCGATCAGGACCGTCCAGACCCGTCGTGCCCAGGCGACGCCGAGCACGACGGAGACCGACAGCACGACGATCCCGATGGTGACGCTCGTGCGGTTCATGCGCGCGATCACGTCGAGAGCCGGCAGCCGCGCGAAGAGGACGCCGGTCCGGCCGCGCCGGATCTGCCGGTTCTGGATCAGGTAGAGGAGAGACAGGACGAAAGACAGCGCGAACGCGGCGTACGCCAGGATCGCGAGCGTGACGTGGAAGGCGAAGAGACTTCCCCGGGTCGCCGGGGTGGCCGGCGCCGCCCGGAAGGGAAGCAGCACGGCGAGGATCGAGAACCCGAAAATGAACGGGATCAGGAAGGGCCCGACGGCGCGCTCGCGGTGCCGGAGCACCAACACGAGATAGGCGAGACCGAGCATCCACCCGAACAGCGACAGCGAGCCGCCGAGCGTGCGGTAGGGGACCGATCCGATCTCCCGCGCGGTCAGGATCAGGTCGGTGAACTGGGCGGCCAGCCCGGCCGCGATCAGGACGGGTGCCCCTCCGAAACCTCGCGGCTTGAAGAGAGATCGCACAGCCAGAGCTTCCGCGGCCCCGTAGAGAAGCACGGCGACCCAGCCGAAGACGTGCATAGACCCTCGGAATCTTAACCGGGCCACCTCGAGACGCGAGACGATCGTTAGCGTCTACCGTCTCCCGTCTACCGTCTCCCGTCCCGGGCGATCAGCGAGCCGACGGCTTCGTGGGCGCGGCCGGCGCCGCTGGCGGGGGCGCGGTTTCCCGGTTCGCTTCCACGAGGAGCGTGATGTCGACGTCGTCGCCCAGCATCACTCCTCCCTGGTCCGCCGTGCGGTTCCAGACGATCCCGAAATCCTTCCGGTTGATCGGGAAGGTCACCTCGAAACCCGCCTTCTCGACGCGGCCGAGATTCAGGAAGCCGGTGTGCCGGACGGGCACCTTCACCGTTTTGGTGACGCCGTGCATCGTCATGTCTCCGGTGACCTCGTAGAGATCCTTGTCCTTCCGTTCGACTTTCGTGCTCGAGAAGGTGATCGTCGGGAACTTTTCGACGTCGAAGAAGCTTGCCGACTTCAGATCCGCGTCGCGCTTTTCGTTGCCGGTATCGATCGACGCGGCCTGGATCGTGACGTCGACCTTCGAATTCGAGGGCTTCTCGCGGTCGAGCACGATCTTCCCTTCGTAGTCGCGGAAGCGCCCGTCGACTTTGGTCACCCAGTGGCGGATCTGGAAGCCGACTTTGCTGTGCGACCTGTCGAACACGAACGTGTCCGTCGCGGCCGTCGCGGGCGCCGCGATCGCGGCAGCGAGGATCAGGCCGGCAGCGATCTTCTCGGGTCGGAACCTCATTCTGTCGTCTCCTTGTCTCTCATTTCGAGCAATTACGCGTCGAGCGTGCCCGGGGTCGCGCGCGTTCTTGACGCTTTTAATCGCCTGCCCATAAACTGCGAGGCTCGAATGGTCGAACCCTTCCGATGAGCGGCGTCCCGGTTTCCTCGTTCGGTCCCCCCGAAACGTTTCCGACCGGCGGTGGAGCGACGGGTCGCTTCCACTCGCTTCCCGGCCTCGAGAAACGGGGCGTCGGGCGGGTTTCGCGGCTTCCGGTCAGCCTGCGGATCGTGCTCGAGTCCCTTCTCCGCAACGTGGACGGCCGGCTCGTCCGCGAGCGGGACGTGGTGGATTTGGCCAACTGGAAGCCGAACGCCGACCGCGCGGGCGAAATTCCGTTCATCGTCGCCCGGATCGTCCTCCAGGACTTCACGGGGGTGCCGCTGCTCGTGGATCTCGCGGCGATGCGATCTGCGGTCGACCGCATGGGGAAGAGTCCCTCCCTGATCGAGCCGCTCGTCCCCGTGGCGCTCGTCGTCGATCACTCGATCCAGGTGGACTACTGGTCGACCGCGGACGCGCTCACCCGCAACATGGAGGTGGAGTTCAAGCGGAACCGCGCGCGGTACGAGTTCCTGAAGTGGGGGACGCAGGCGTTTCGCGGCCTCGACGTCGTGCCGCCGGGCGTCGGGATCGTGCACCAGGTGAACATGGAACGGCTCGCCCTGGGCGTCGTCGAGAAAGGGGGCGTCTACTTCCCCGACACGCTCGTGGGAACCGACTCGCATACGACGATGATCAACAGCATGGGGATCGTCGGCTGGGGCGTCGGCGGGATCGAAGCGGAAGCGGGGATGCTCGGACAGCCGGTCTACATCCTCACCCCCGACGTCGTCGGGGTTCACATGACCGGCCGCCTGACCGAAGGGGTCACGGCGACCGATCTCGCTCTCCACGTGACCCAGATGCTGCGCGCCGCGAAAGTCGTCGGGAAATTCGTCGAATTCCACGGCGAGGGCGCGGCGTCGCTCCCGGTGACCGAGCGCGCGCCGATCGCGAACATGTCGCCGGAGTACGGCGCCACGATGGGGTTCTTCCCGATCGACGAGGAGACTTGCCGGTACCTCGCGGCGACGGGCCGGTCCGCGGAGCACGTCGAGACGTTCCGAAACTATTACCGCGCGCAGGGACTCTTCGGGATGCCGCTCGGCGGCGAGATCGACTATTCGCAGGTGCTCGAGCTCGACCTCGCCGACGTGAAGCCGAGCGTCTCGGGGCCCCGCCGGCCGCAGGATCGGATTCCGCTGCCCGAGCTCGGCGGCGTCTTCCGGGACCTGATGGTCAAACAGGCGGCGGAGGGGGGCTACGGCAAGCCGCCGGACGCGCTCTCCCGCCGCTTCCCGTTGCCGATCGGCGATAGAGCGTCCGCCGTTGAGAGCCCGATGGTCGGGGGCGGCAAGCAGGAGACCGGGCCGGTTCTCACCGGGAAGCAGGACACGAACCCCGCGACCGAGATCGAGATGGTCAACAACCGGCCGAGCCCCACGCGGGTGGAGGAAATCCCCAAGGACGGCCTCGCTGGCGGGCGGGTGGACCTCGGTCACGGCGACGTCCTGATCGCGGCGATCACCTCCTGCACGAACACGTCGAACCCCTCCC
>DASUAD010000417.1:0-2602 GCA_035763965.1 Thermoanaerobaculia bacterium
GACCGACTGGCCGAAGACCCGCACGTCGCCTTTGTCGGGGTGCTCGAGACCGTTGATGTGGCGCAGCGTGACGCTCTTTCCGGTGCCCGACGGCCCGAGCACGCAAAGAACCTCGCCCTTGAGGATCTTCAGGCTGACTCCCGCGAGAACCTGGCGGGTACCGTAGGACTTCGAGACGTTCTCGAACTCGACGATTGGCTCCCCCTGCGCGAGCGGCGTGGGCCCCGGTTCGGCGGAAAGCTTGAGTTCAGCCTTCATATCGAAAGGAAGAGCTTCGTCAGGAAAAAGTCGGAGATGAGGATGGAGATCGACGCGAACACGACTGTCCGGGTCGTGGCCTCGCCGACGGAGGTCGCCCCGCCCGATACCTGCAGGCCGTTGTAGCAGCCGACGATCGCGACGATCAGGCCGAAGAAAAACGTTTTCGCGATGCCGCTCGTGATGTCCTGGATCGCAAGATGGTTCCAGATGCTGTTCAGGTAATCCGACGGTGTCATCTGCAGCTCCACGACCGCGATGAAGAGCCCGCCGAATATCCCGAGGACGTCCGCGATTGCCGTCAGGATCGGGAGCATGATGACGACCGCGGCCACCCGGGGCAGGACGAGGCGGCGAACCGGCGAGACGGCCATGGAGCGGAGGGCGTCGACCTGCTCGGTGACGGTCATGGACCCAAGCTCGGCCGTGATCCCCGAGCCGACCCGCCCGCCGACCATGAGGGAGGTCAAGACCGGTCCGAGCTCTCGCACGAGCGAGACCGCGACGACCTGTCCGATGAACAGCTTGCCCCCGAAGGCCTGAAGGGCGTAAGCCGTCTGCAGCGCCAGAACCATGCCAGTGAACAGAGCCGTAATGCCCGTGATCGACAGCGACTTGACGCCAAGCTCGTCCATCTGGGCGACGATCTCGGAGGCGTAAAACGGTCGCGTAACGGACGCGCGGAAGGTCTGCATGAGGAGCGTCCCGAGACCGCCCAGGTATTCGACGACCCCGGCGCCTTTCTTGCCGAATCGATCGACGAAGCGCAGCCACCGGAGATTCCGGTAGAAGATCGTCGTCGCAGTCTGCTGGGTCGTCGGGGGCATGGAATCGCGCGATTCTACGCTGCGATCGGCGCCGGTGTAAAACTCGGTGCCCGCGGGAGTTGCCGCCCTGGCCACCTCGTGCGAGTTCGTGAGGAGCCGGGAGAGGTCGGTACCTTCTTCATACACGCATTGATAGGATCCGGCACAACTTCGAGTCAAGGCGTGCGCGATTTCGCCGTCCTTTCCTTTCGGGCCGCCTGCGAGCGGCTTTCCCGAAGGTGTTCGCTGTCACTGAGAGACTGTCCCGACCGCCGGAGTCGCGCTTTGTCCGAGCTCGGGAGGAGGTCAAGATGAGGGTTCTCTCGACGAGACCGACGCCAGCCCTGTTGCTCCTCGCCCTCCTGGTTCCGGCGACTGTCCTCGCCCAACAGATCCCGCTGACCAACTGGACGGTACCGGCCTACCGTCGCGCGGGCGCCTCGGGCGGGCTGTCGACTATGACCGACCTGTCGCCGGGGATCGCGTTTGTGGCGATGTCCCCCTGCCGTGTGGTCGACACACGCAACGCTGCCGGGCCCTACGGCGGACCAGCTCTGGCGACGAACGTGGCGCGTACCTTCGACATCGACAACGGGCCGTGTACGGGGGTTCCGTTGGGGGTGGACGCGTACTCCGTCTCGATCGGCGCAATCCTGCCTCCCGCCGACGGGTTTTTGACGGCCTGGCCGACGGGGATCGCCCAGCCATTGATCTCCCAGTTGAACTTTCTTGCCGCAGAGGTCATCGCCAACGCCGCGATCGTCCCGGCAGGAACCGGCGGCTCGATCAACGTGCTGGTCAACATCGGCCCGACGAACGTCTACATCGACATCAACGGCTACTTCACGGACACATACAACGCGGAGGTCCAGTTCTCGGTCATCGCGAGTTTCGGCGGCGCGGCGATCAGCGGGATAAACATATCCAGCAGCGCCCCCGCCTTCGGCGTTTTGGGCTCTCTGAGTAACATGTCCCCGGGCCCGACCTCCGCGGGCGTTCGCGGGATTGTGACCGCCACGGGAACGAACGGCTACGGCGTGCACGGAACGCACGCCGGGAACGGCCAGGGCGTTCATGGTTCAGCATTCGGCGACTCTGGTCTTGGCGTCGTAGGCCACGCAGGGAGCTTCGCTACTTCCTCCGTGGGGGCAATCGGCGTCTTCGGGAACGCCGTCAGCTCGAGCGGGATCAGTTACGGGGTCTCCGGATCCACCAACAGCTCCGCTCTCGGG
Source organism: Thermoanaerobaculia bacterium (assembly GCA_035763965.1). Lineage (GTDB taxonomy): Bacteria > Acidobacteriota > Thermoanaerobaculia > UBA5066 > Gp7-AA6 > Gp7-AA6. Next base: position 2,297 of record DASUAD010000417.1, read on the forward strand.
GCGGCCGGTGTCAGGGGACGGGACGGTACGGGGGTTATGACCGGTCTTGACACCTGCTGCTTCTCGGCGGGAGTCCGCGGCGAGGCGAAAAACGGCAACGGAGTCCTCGGTCTCTCCGAAGCGATTGGTTCGATCGGAGTGCTCCGCAGCGCCGCCGGCGCGAACCTCGCCGTCGGATATCTCGGCGCGATCCAGATGGCGGCGAACTACGGGGTCTATTCCAACGGCAACGCCCACGTCACGGGCAACCTCACCGTGGCGGGGACGAAGCCGTTCGTCCAGCCGCACCCCTACGACCCGAGCAAA
>DASUAD010000418.1:0-4150 GCA_035763965.1 Thermoanaerobaculia bacterium
CGGATGGACCCACGGCCTTCTCGCGATGGCGATCCTGCCGGTCGCGCTCGCCGCCGCCATGGTCGCCCTCGACCAGGTCGTGCGGCGGCGGCCGGAAAAGGCGCGGGGACAGGCTCTGCGAGCCTGCACCCGCCGCAGTTCCTTCCCGGCGCGCTTCCGAGCGCTGCTCCTGCCGGCGTTCGCCTCGGTCCTCTCCCACCCGCTCCTCGACTTCCTGAACACCTACGGCGTGCGCTTCCTCTATCCCTTCTCGAAGCGCTGGTTCTACGGCGACACGCTCTTCATCGTGGATCCGTGGGTCTGGCTTGCGCTCGCCTTCGGAATCGTCTTCTCGCGCCTGTGGCGCAGGCGGAACATGCGGCATCCTGAGGGTCCGGCACGCGTCGCGCTCGGCGCCGTCGTGGCGTACGTGGCGGTCATGATGGCGTCGAGCTTCATCGGCCGCACGATCGTCCGGCGCGCGGCGTTCGGGGCGGGACTCGATCCCCCCGGCCGCGTCCTCGTCTCGCCCGTGCCGCTCGTCCCGACGCGGCGAATCGTGGTCGTCGAACAACCCGGTGGGTATCGGTTCGGAGAGCTGCGCTGGACTCCCCGGTCGCTCGTCCGGTTCACCGACGAGTTCCGTCCCGTGAACGACGCCGCGCCCGCGGTCTCCGCGGCGAAACGGCTCCGCTCCTTCCGGCAGTTCCTCGTCTGGGCGCGGTTTCCATACTTCGACGTCCGCCGGGAAAGCGCCACCGCGGTCGTCGAGGCGCGCGACGCGCGATATCCGGGGCGCGAAGGCTCGTGGGCCGCCGTTCGCGCGGAGGTGCCCGCGAACCTCGCGCTCGGCGGGGCGCCGATGTCTCGCTGTGTTGAAACCGTTCCTCGAGGGGCTTCTCGCCGGCTACGGGATCGCGATTCCGATCGGCGGCATCGCCATCCTGATCCTGGACGTCTCGCTGAGAAACGGCTTTCGACGCGGTTTCTTCGCGGGGGCCGGCGCCGCTTCGGCAGACTTCCTGGGCGCGCTCGCCGTCGCCGTGGCCGGAGGGATCGTCGCGGACGCGCTGGCGCCCGCATCCGGTCTCCTTCGAAGCGCGAGCGGCGTCGCCCTCATCGCGATGGGCGCGTGGGGTTTCTGGCGCGCCCGTCGCCCGCCGGCCGCGCCTGCGATCCGGACGCGCGACGACGGAGGGGACCTGCGCACATACCTGCAATTCATCGGCCTCACGATCATCAACCCGCTCACCGTCGCGTATTTCGCGGCGTTCGTCCTCGGGCGGGGCGCGGCGGAGCTCTCCTCGTGGCCGGCGCGGGCCGCGTTCGTGGCCGGGTTCGCGCTCGCGTCGCTCTCCTGGCAGACCTTGCTGGCGGCGTTCGGCGCGGTGACTCACCGGTTCCTGCCGGCGCGCGCGCAGGTTCTCGTGAGCATCCTCGGAAACCTGCTCGTCGTCGGGCTCGGGGCACGGATGCTGCTACGATCCTTCGCGTGAAGTTCGTTCGTACCGCGGCGCTCGCCCTGACCGGAGCGCTCGCAGCCGTTTCCGCGTCGCCGGCGGCCTCCCGCGAGGTCCTTCCGTGGGTGGACGACTACGGGAGCGCCGTCGCGCAGGCGCGCGCGAGGAACCTTCCGATCTTCGTCGAGGCCTGGGCGCCCTGGTGACACACGTGCCGCTCGATGAAGGCCTACGTCTTCACGGACCGGGCCCTCAAGCGGCACGCCGGACAGTTCGTCTGGCTCTCCCTCGACACTGAGAAGGCGCAGAACGCGCCATTCAAGAAGAGGTACGGCGTCGACGCGGTGCCCATGTACTTCGTCGTGGATCCGAAGACCGAGAGAGTCGCGCTTCGATGGGTCGGCGGCGCCACCGTCCCGCAACTCCAGAAGATCCTCGCCGACGGGCTCGTCGCGGTCCAAGGCGGCGGTCGCGGCGTCGAGGAAATCCTCGCGCGGGCCGACCGGTCCTACGCGGAGGCCGACTACGGCAAGGCCGCGGCGGAATACCGGGAGGCGCTCGGCGCCGCTCCGCCGAACTGGAGCCGCTTCGCGCGCGCGACCGAATCGCTCCTCTTCGCCCTCTACCAGACGAAGGACTGGACGGCGTGCGCGAAGACCGCGCGCGACGCTTTTCCGCGGCTGAAGCAGACCTCATCGGCGGCCAACGTCGCGGCGAGCGGTCTGTCCTGCGCTCTCGAAGTTCCGAAGGAGAACCCCGCGCGGGCGGAGCTCGTCAAGACGCTCGCAGCCGCATCTCGGAGCGTCGTCGCATCGCCCCGGAAGGACCTCGCCGCGGACGACGTGTCCGCCGTCTACGAGACGCTGGCCTCGGAGCGCGAGGACGCGAAGGACGAGGCGGGGAAGAGGAAAGTCCTCGAAGAACGCGCGAGGTTTCTCGAGGCCGCCGCGGGCCGCGCGAAGACTCCCGACGCGCGAGCGGTCTTCGACTCGCACCGTCTCGGGACGTATCTCGACCTCGGAGAGCCCGAGCGCGCGATTCCGATGCTGCAGGCGTCCGAGCGCGATCTGCCGGACGACTACAACCCGCCGGCTCGGCTCGCGATCGCTTACCGGGCGATGAAGCGATACGACGAGGCGCTCGCCGCGTCCGACCGGGCGCTGGCGAAAGCGTACGGGCCGCGCAAGCTCGGGATTCTCCAGACGCGCGCGGACGTCTACAAGGAGAAGGGCGACACGGCCGCCGCGCGCCGGACGATCGAGCAGGCGGTCGAGCTGGCGGAGTCGCTGCCGGAGGGGCAACGATCGGATCGAACCATCGCCGCGCTGAAAAAGAAGCTGGAAAGCCTGTAAACAGCGAATCCGGGCGTTCCCGCCCGGATTCGTCCCGAACCGACACGGCCTCCGGGGTCAGGATGAACCCCGACCCTGCAGGTTACTTCTTCCGCGTGTAGTGGATCTCCAGCATCTTGAACATCTTGCCGGCCTGGTCCGGCGCCCACATCTCGAAGGTGTGGTGGTCGTTGTCGACCGTCGTGATCGTCGTTTTGAGATTCGCCGTCTTCCCCGTCATGTAGTCGTCCATCTCGCCCGTCAACGTCATCTTGCCGGACGGATCGGCGGTTCCGGTCGTCAGCAGCACGGCCGTTCCCATGCTGTCCATCCAGGTGCCGACGTAGCGCTTCTTGTAGATGTCGTAACCGGTATATCCCTTTCCCGTGAAGGGCTGGCCCATCATCGTGCCTTCGTAGTTCTGCTCGAGGAACCGCCCGCCCAGCACCATCTTGTTCTCGGAAGTTCCCGTGCTCTCCTGGGGGACCGCGCCGGGTTCCATCCACATCTTGGTGGTCGTATCCCAGGTCCCGACGAAGCCTTCGAGCTTCTTGTGTTCTGCGCCGGGGGTCGAGTACTTCGCCATCATTTCCATCATGGCCTTCTCGTCCATCTTGCCCGCGGCCGGTTGCGTCTTCTTCGTTTTCTCGTCGGCGCCGATGGCGAGCGCCGCGATGACGACGAGGAAGGCGAGGCCGGCCAGGAGACCCCGAAGTTTCATGCTGATTCCTCCTTTGGTCCCGATGGGGACCGTTCGAAGAGTTTGGGAGTTCTTCGGGGGGATTCTATTCGCGCGCGCGTCCGCTCCGCGGCAAAAAGAAGCCGGGGGTCGAGAAGAGCCCCCGGCGTGATAACTGCTTGAAGAGCCGAGGCTAACGGCCGAAACCTCCCCGTGTTCCGTGCCGCCCCTCGCGGCGCTGCTGGCGCTTCTGGATCATGGTGTCGAGCTGCTCCTTCTGCTCGGCGGTGAGCAGCGACCGGATCTGCTCCATCGTGGCCTTGTGCTCGGCGCGCATGGCCTCACGGCCGGCGCGGACCTTCAGGTACGCCGCTCCGACCTCGGAGGCGTTCGGCGACGGCGCGTCGGCTGCCGCCTGCAGCGCTTCCCAGTCGGCGCGATTACGCTCGCGGAGCGACTCGAAGGTCACCTTCTTCGACTCCATGATGCGCTGGACGTCCGCCTTCTGCGACTCGGTCAGGTCCAGCCGCGAAAGGCCGCGCATCAATCCGAATCCGCCCATCTTGCCGTGACGGTGAGGGGCGTCCTGTGCTGAGGCCAGAGTGGCACCCAGCGCGAACAGCAGCGCCATCGCGGGCGCGAGCTGTCGAATTGCGAATCTCTTCATGGCATCGGTCTCCTTTGCAGACGAATAGACGATC
>DASUAD010000419.1:0-4555 GCA_035763965.1 Thermoanaerobaculia bacterium
CCGACCGGGGGTGCTCGCCCGGGCATTCAGAGTCTTTGACGGGTTGCGGCTGAATCGGGTGAACCTGGTGGAGCTGAGCGGGATCGAACCGCCGACCTCCTGAGTGCGATTCAGGCGCTCTCCCAAACTGAGCTACAGCCCCACGACCGAAGAGGGCGCGCAGAATAGCACGCGGACCCGAAAACGCGCTACTTGCGCCGGAGCGCCAGCGGCTCGCCGCCCGGGAGCCGGAGGCTTCCCTCGAACGCGCCGTCCTCGCGGAATCGAAAGGTGAGCCTCGCCCAGTCGAGCGGAGAAAACCAGGTGTCCTCGTCGATCCGTTTCAACGCGCTCATCCGGATCTCGTTCCAGGCGATGACGGGTTTGCCGCTCCGCTGGAAAAGCGCGAACCGCCAGGGGCGGCCGACGACCTCGTAGTCTCCGGTGAACTTCGGGTCCATCGGAGCGGGGTTGGCCGCGAGCGGCACCGCGGGGCTCGGAACGTCGCGACCGAAATACATCGCGGCGACGCTCTCGGCGATCGTGCCTGCGACCGTCGCATAGTTGTTCGTCAGGACGACGATCGTCACGCCGTCGTCCGGAAACGTCAGCAGGTTTGCGCCGGCGCCGGGGAAGCTCCCGCTCGAGGAGAGCACCGTCCGATCGAACATCTTGGAGTGCCGGAACTGTTCGGTCGCCGGGACGGTTCCGAGGAGCTTTCCGGAGTAGAGCGCCCGGGCGAAGCGATGCAGGTCGCGCGCCGTCGAGTACGAGGAGCCGCCGCCGAGCTTCCAGGAAGAGTCCTCGGGACCGCAGACCGCGACTCCGTCGGAGAAGGGGTCCGGCATGTACCCTGTCGCGAGCCGGGGAACGACGGAGATCGTCGCGAGCTCACCCGAATCGGTCATACCGGCGGGCCTGTAGACGTACTCGGCGACGACGTCGGCGTAGGGCTTTCCGGTCACCTGCTCGATCACGTGGGCCAGGATCGCGTAGTTGGCCGTCGTGTAGGAGTAGGTCGCCCCCGGCTCGCTGCCGAGCGGCTCGTTCTTCAGGAGCTCGACGGTCTCGCTGGGGGCCCGGCTCATGCGGATCGTGCGGCGCAGCCGTTCGGGATCCCGAACGCCCGAGTAGTGGCTGGCGAGATGCATGATCGTGATCTTTTCGGCCGAGGGGAAGTCCGGAATCCATTTCGCCAGCACGTCGTCGCCCGAGATTCTCTTCTCGTGCGCGAGCCGCGCGAGGATGATGCTCGTGAATCTCTTCGTGATCGACGCGATGGCGAAGCGGGTGTCGAGTCGGTTCGGGACCCCGAACTCGGAGTTGGCCATCCCGAAGGGTCGGGCGTAAACGACGTCATCTCCTTTCGCGAGGTAGACGACGCCGCTGAACGCGTTCGACCGGACGTAGGGCTCCAGGTATCGGTCGATCTTCGTCGCGAGGAGTTTGGCCGTTCCGGCGCGGGCGGGTCCGGCGGCGACGGAGGACACGAGCACCGCAGCGCAGATCAAAGACAGGGCCCGACGTCGCATCCTCTCCAGTCTTCTGATACGCGGCAGTGACCAGGACGTTCTGCCGATAGGATTGCCGCCGTGGAACACGTCGACATCGCGAGCTTCCTGCTCGCGCTCGCGTCGGCGCTCCTCGCGGCCAAGGTCTTCGGCGAGCTCCTCCAGCGGGTCGGGCAGCCGGCCGTCCTCGGCGAGCTGATCGCGGGCGTCCTTCTCGGCCCTTCCCTGCTCGGGCTCGTCCCGCTCTCGACGGGCGTCTTTCTCGTCGCAGAGATCGGGGTCATCCTGCTCCTCTTCGAGGTCGGCCTCGAGACCGACCTCCAGGAGCTGATCAAGGTCGGCGGGCGAGCGATGGCGGTCGCGGTCCTCGGGATGGCGCTCCCGTTCCTCGGGGGCTTCCTCCTGACACGCCTGGTGGGCTACGAGGCGCTGACCGCCATCTTCGTCGGCGCGGCCCTGACGGCGACGTCGATCGGCATCACGGCCCGCGTCCTGACCGAGCTCAAGGCCCTGAAGACCGAGGAGGGTCAGATCATCCTCGGAGCGGCGGTCGCGGACGATGTGCTCGGGCTCGTCGTGCTGGCCGTCGTGAGCCAGATCTCGGCCGCCGGCGGGGTCGAGATGGGTCTCGTCCTTCGCGCCACCGGACTCGCGATCGGCTTTCTCGTGGTCGCGCTCGTCGTCGGCCTGCCTCTCGGGGTCCGCCTCGTGCGCACGATCGAGCAGGCGAAGGTCCGGGGGGTCCTCGTCTCGGCGTCCGTCGGAGTCGCGCTGCTCATCGCGGTCGCCGCCAAGAAAGCGGGCTCGGCCGAGATCATCGGGGCGTTCGCGACCGGCCTGGTGCTCGCGCGCACGAACCGCCGCCACGAGCTCTCCGAGGCCCTGAAGCCGGTCGTGGACGTGTTCGCGCCGGTCTTTTTCGTCTACGTGGGCGCGCAGGTCAATGTCGCGTACTTGAACCCGATGAACGCGGAGAACCGCGCGTCGCTGCTGCTCGCGCTCGGCCTGACGGTCGTCGGGCTCCTCGGCAAGTTCGCGGCGGGGTACGGCGCCTGGGGGCCCGTCCGGAAAGCGTTCATCGGCGCCGGGATGATCCCGCGGGGCGAGGTTGGACTGATCTTCGCCTCGATCGGTCGCTCGACGACCGCCCTGCCCGAGAGGGTCTTCGTTGCGGTCGTGCTCGCCGTCTTCTTCACCACTTTCGCCGCGCCGCCGATCCTGAAGGCGCTGCGTCCGCCTGCGGCGGGGAAGTCCTAGCTCTTCAGGTCGGCGAGCGTGGCGTTGAGCAGCGCCCGGCGCTCGGCGTCCAGCCGGTCGAACAGCGGCTGGAGCACGGCAACGACCCGGTCGTCTTCCCCGGGCGTGATCGTGTAGAGGTTGGGCGAGATTGCGTCGACGACCCGGGCCACGGTGATCCTGTCCGGAGGCTCGGCGAGAGCGAACCCCCGCGCACCGTCGCCGTCCACGATCTTCGCGTCGCGCAGGCACTCGAGGATCTTCTCGGCTTCCACCGACGAGCCCTCCTGGTCGTGGTACAGGTCACGGAACCGGTGGATCCCGCCCTCGGCGAGGCGGAGGAGCATGCGGATCGCGTTCTCGGCGCGGCCCGCCGGGACGCGTCCGCGACGACGCCCCTTGCCGATCTTGGTCTGGAGGACGTGGGTCAGCTCGACGCCGAGAAGGATCAGCACCCACACCAGGTACACCGAGATGAGCGCGAACATCAGGAGCGAGAGGGACCCGGTGATGAGGTTCATCCGGGAGAGCATCGCGACGTACTTCCCGAAGACGCTTCGGAGCAGCTCGAGAAGGAGGGCCATCACGAAGCCCGCCAGACCGGCCGCGCTCCATCGCACGTACGCGTTCGGAAGGTAGCGATAGAGCAGCGTCAGGACCGCGAACTCCGCAAAGAAGGGGAAGAACGTCTCCGCGAAAGGCGACACGAGCACCGTCTCGAGCAGCGAGAACTTCCGCAGGATCCGCACGCCCGAGCCGATCGCTCCCACCAGGAGGGCGAGAGAGAAGAGAGCGAAACTGTAGATCGCGATCCGCTGAAACCACGCGCGGCGCTTCGGGGCTCCCCAGACCGCGTTGAATGCCGCCTCGACGATGAAGATCAGGCGCACCGACGCGACGATCAGGACGACCAGGCCGATCCCGGAAATCGCCGTCGACTCCGCGACGAACTCGCGGAGGCTCTCGGTCAACCGGGCTGTGTGGTAGGGGAGGATCCGGTTGACCATCTCGAGCACCTGGTCGTTTTTCTCCTTGAAGAAGGCGGCGAGGAAGAGCGAGAAGGTCGCGAGGAGGGGGACCGCCGTCAGGAGAGTCGTGAACGCCAGCGATCCCGCGAGGTCCGCGCCGCGGTCCGCCGTGAAGCCGCGGAACGTCTCCACGACGACCTCCCGAAACGTGACGATGGCCCGGAGAAGAGACTCGGGCACCATCGGCGCCCGCCTCTTCGCGCGCTGCACGACCATGGTCACGTGGCCTTTCGGCTCGGTGTCGTTCATCAGCGAGCTCTCACTTTAGCTCGACCGCCTGTCCCTCCTCCGGGAGAACGACGTTCCACCCCGCCTTCGCACGCAAGGCGGCAGCGAGCGCTTCCCGCGCCGCGGGCTCGCCATGGACGAGGTAGACCGCCCGGGGCGGGGCCGGCGTCGCTCCCACCCACTCGAGCAGGCCACGCTGGTCGGCGTGCGCCGACAGTGCCGGGATCTCGAGGATCTCGGCGCGAACCGGCACGTCCTGACCGTGGAGCCGGACCTCGCGGGCGCCTTCCAGAATCCTTCTTCCGAGGGTACCGGCCGCCTGAAATCCGACGAACAGGAGAGTCGTCTCCGCGTCGGGAAGGCGGCGCTTCAGATGATGGATGATCCGCCCGCCGCTCAACATCCCCGACGCGGAGACGATGACCATTGGCCCCTTTCGGTCATTCAACGCTTTCGAGTCGACGCGGTCGCGGACGAGGTGCACGGACGGCCCTTCGATCGGACAGAGCCCTCGGTCCCGGAGCTCCGTCATCTCGAGGTCGTGCTCGGACAGTGTCTCGCAGTAGAGGTCCA
>DASUAD010000420.1:0-3501 GCA_035763965.1 Thermoanaerobaculia bacterium
CGGAGGTCTACGCAAGTGACGACGCGAAGGAGAAGTTCGTGCGTGACTTCGTGGCTGCCTGGAACAAGGTCATGAACCTCGATCGCTACGACCTTCTCGCTGCCGCCCGGAGCGGACGCCGGCGCGCGGCCGCGGCCAGCGCCTGAGTTCGTTATCAATACCGCTGCAGTAAGCGCGGGCGACCCTCTGAGGGTCGCCGCGCCTTGTTGCAGTCGTTGGCAGCGGCGGCGCGATGCGCCGGTGATTTCTTGATCGCGAGGCTGGGGATCCCCCGGTCCACGCTCGAATCGAAGATTCGCTCGCCCGAGTCGGAAGCCCGAAGGGGAGATTGGCGGGATTCTACTCGGGACTCGGGACCTGGGACTCGGGACGGCTCGTCAGAGGCCACACCGCCACGTCCGCCGGCAGCAGTGATGACCAGCGTCTCCGCGCGCGGCCGAGCGCCGGCGTGGCGACGAGCGCCACCACTCGCACCGGGTCGAGCGCCGCCCACCGGAATCCGACTCGGCGCATCTCGTCGAGCCCGCTCGGTCCGAGCCGGACGCGCTGCACGCGTTCCACGATCCACTCGCGGGGTGCCTCCGAGAACGCGGCCGCCCGCCGCGCCCGGGCGAGCGTCACCTCGCCCTCGAGGAAGAGAGCGCTCCGGCGGCCTGTGCCCCGGGGCGCCGTCGGAGCTCCCCGAGGCGGCGCGTCGTGCGAACCGCGCAGTCCCGCGATGGCGTTCCAGATCTCCTCGGCGGGGGGAGGCCACAGAACCGACCGGCGCGCCTCGCGAAGAAACGCGAGGTCGCTCTCGACGCTTTCGCCGGCCGGGCAAAGAACGACCCCGAGAGGCGCCCGGGTGTCCCGGACGAATCGGTCGAGGGAGATCGGAATCACCCGGACTCCGGGCAGGCGAGAGGCGGCGGCTGGCCGGAGCCGGCGCGCGGCGGCGGCCGTCGGCGCGACGAGGGCGAGCGCGCGATGACGCAATATTTCGACTTTCCGCGTAAGATTCTCCTACTCGCTCGACGAGAATCGAATGCCCGTTCACCAGTTTTCGCTGCTGGTCCAGTCGGCGGGAACAGCCCTGCTGTTCGTCGTCTTCGTTCTCCTTTACCAGAAGATCCGCCAGCGCGCCTTCATCGACTGGATCGCTTCCTGGGCTTTTCTGCTCGTCAGCCTGACGACTCTCATCTTCCTCCCCTACCTCGGCAAGAGCCGCGAGTCCTTCTTTCTGCTCCACGCCTGCGTCCTGGCTCACGCGCTGCTGCTCCTGAGAGGCGTCCGTCGGTTCCGCGACGACCGGCTTCGGTCGAGCAAGGCGGAGCTCCTCTGGATCGTGCCGATCGTCGGTCTCGCGTGGTGGACGTCGCTCGAACCGGGTCTCGCCGCGCGCGCCGCACCGATTCTGCTCGCGACCGCGATCGCGTACTGCGCGACCGGGATCGCCTTCGGGGCGATCTCCGGCTCGGCGGCCGGGCGGGTCCTGCTGTCGGCGTCGTTCCTGCTGTGGGGCCTCGAACGCGCGCTTCGCGCGTACGGAATCGCGCGGTTCGGAGGACCCGAGCGGATGCCGGAGCTCTACCAGTACTCCGCCTTCCTCGCCATGTTCCTCGAAATGACGATCGCGGTCGGGATCATCATCCTGCTGTTCGAAGCGGATCAGACCCGGCTCGCGGCGGAGATGCACGAGCTCGTGTCCTCCGACGAGGAGCTGAAGGAGAAAGGGATTCGCGACCCGCTGACGGGACTGTACAACCGACACTACTTCAACGACATCATCCGGCGCGAGCTCGCGACCGCGCGGCGATTCGGTACGTCGATCTCGGTGCTGCTCGTGGACGTCGACCGCTTCAAGGAGATCAACGACGTCAAGGGACACGCGGTCGGCGACGACGTCCTCCGGTTCGTCGCGAACTACCTGACGGCGTGCGTGCGGGACACCGACTACGTCTTCCGGTGGGGAGGGGACGAGTTCCTGATCGTCCTTCCGAAAACCGATCCGGCCGCCGCATCGTCCAAGGCCGAAGAGCTCGTGCGGCACCTTCCGAACATTCCCGGCACCGACAACCTTCAGCCCACCCTTTCGGTCGGCTCGGCCACCCACCGCAGCGACGTGGAGTTCCCGATCACTCTCGCGGAAGCCGACTCCCGGATGTACGAGATGAAGCTGGCTCGCAAGAGAGAGCGAGCCGAGCGAGAGCGGGATCGGGAGCTTCTCGGAGAAGCCGGTAGACGCTTCGAGCCGGCAGGCCCATCACGTTCGTAAAAGATCCCGCGACCGACTCGATGAACCGCGCTCCGAGCCCCTGCACCGCGTAAGCCCCGGCTTTGTCGAGGGGCTCACCCGTCGACACGTACCAGCGAATCTCCTCCTCGTCGAGCGGCGCGATCCGCACCCCGCTCTCTTCGATGGCGTCGAGCCACGGTCCGCCCGCCTGCGCGAGACGCACGGCGGTCACCACGCGATGCTCGCGGCCGGACAGGCGCCGGAGCATCTCCTGCGCCTCCGCGTCGTCGCGAGGCTTCCCGAGGACGCTGCCGTCGAGGAGGACCAGCGTATCGGCGCCGAGAACCCAATCGCGGGGGTTCCGCGCGGCCGCGGCGGCGGCCTTCTCTGCGGCCAGGCGCGCCGCCGCCGCCCGACCCGACTCGCCCGGCGCAACCGTCTCGTCGACGTCGGTGGGACTGACGCGAAAAGGGATGCCGAGGGCGGTGAGGATCTCCGCGCGGCGGGGGGAGGAGGAAGCGAGGACCAGGTGCACGCGCGGAGCCTAAGCCGGAAGACGGTAGACGGTAAACGGGAGACGAAGGGTTGGTCGGCCGCTCCTCGTCTGCCGTCTTCCGTCTACCGTCTCACGGGTAGTACCCCGAGATCGTCCGCGCCTGCATGTTCGACGGTTCGACCTTGATCTCGACCTTGCGCCACTTGTCCTTGCCGGTCGCGTTGGTCGAGTAATAGGTGAGGAGGTACTGGCTCCGCAGGTCGTCGTTGATCTGCCGGTACACCGATTCGAGGTTCTTGGCGGAGTCGATGTAGAACGTCTGGCCGCCCGTCTGGTGGGCGAGCTTGTTCAGCTTGTACTTCACCTCGAGGTCGGCGCCCGAGATCTTGAGCCCGATCCCGTAGATCGAGATTCCGGCTTTCTTCACGTACTCGACGAGCGTCTCGTAGTCGAACTTCGAAGCGGTGTCCTTTCCATCGGAGAGAACGACAAGAGCTTTCTTTCCTTTGACGCCCGTGAACTGGTACAGGCCGTAGATGACGGCGTCGTAGAGCGCGGTCGAGCCTTCCGCCCGCAGTCCCGCGAGCGAGCGCACGAGCCGGTCCTTCCGGTTGGTGAGCTTCGTCAGCAGGTACGGCTCGTTGTCGAACGAGACGGTGAAGGCGCGGTCCTTCGGGCCGATCGAATACTCCAGGAAGGAAAGCGCCGCCGCCTGAGCCTCGGGAAGCGACTCGAGCATCGAGGCCGACGTATCGACCATCACTCCGAGCGTCAACGGGAGGTTCTTGAC
>DASUAD010000421.1:0-3654 GCA_035763965.1 Thermoanaerobaculia bacterium
GGAAGTCATATCAACGCTCGCCGTCAGCGGCGGCGGTCGCGCAACGATCGGCGGGCCTCTCCAGGTCGCGTGACAGGCGCGACCGCCGTCCGCTGAACGGCGCGGTTAGACGGCGTAGCACACTGGAGTCATTGCCCATGAGCCGGCCGGTAGACGACGCCAAAAACAACGCCGAGGAGGAGCCCGTTGATGAACTGCTGCACGGCGACGGCCACGAGCAGTTCACCCGGCCAGGCAACAACAGAGGCGATGCCTGCCACACCGGCGACACCCGCAACGGCTAGAACAAGACCGAAGTGAAGCCCACGACGGAAGCCGAGCCAACCGCCGCGAACGAGAAGAAACCCGAATGCGGCAACGATGAGAATGAGCGCCGCCCAGCCGAGCCAGATGCGGCTGTTAAGCTCGTGGGCCGGAAGTAGAAAGGACGCCGACCGCGTGTAGACGTCGCGAAAGACAATCGCGTTGAGCACAACGTCGGCGACGAGCGTGAGAAGACCAGTAGCGCCGAGTGCCAGGAAGTAGCGGCGCCAGTTCACGTTGTACCTCCCTTCGCCGGTGCGGTAGCCGTCTAACGCACGGGGTCAGCGGCGCGCCGCGTGGCGCCACCCGTGCTTTGCACGGGGCGTGACGCGCGAGTGCGTCCTCTGCAACGCGCTGTTAGATGGCGGGCCTCCTGACTCACCTGTTCCCCAGTTTCCAGTCCGTGGCAAACACAGTAGCCATTTCACGCAGTCGGATACACGACGTCCTCGTTGCCGAATGGTCGGCTGCGACGACCGCGACTCGGTGCATCGACCAAGTCGTCGGCACGGACAGATCGATCGTCGGGTCCCGCGCAAGTTGAACTCGCTGGCTCAGTTCGATTCCAATCAAGTACATGCGCTCGGAGCTTCGGTCGATCGAGTTGTCTTCCACGGTCAAGTCCAGCTTCGCGCATGCCAAGTCGTCGCGTCGACACCGATCGACGACCTCGAGTCCTTCACGGGCGAGCGTCGGACCGATCAGCCTACACTCTTGGTCTTTCGCGAGATCGTGAGTGCCGAGGTCTTCCATCGGAGGCTCCGGGCGAACAACACCAACTGACCCCACGATCCCTCCCCGATCCACGTTCGTAAACACGATTTCGACCCGGCGCAAGCCCCGGAGACCGTACTCGGGCGGAGTTGGTGATACGGCCGACACAGAACCGACTGCGGCAGCGAGTGCGACGAACGACGTGAGGGCGACGGACCCGTGTTTTAGACTCATCGCTTCCTCCCGCCATCTAACAACAATTCTGCCGAACAATGCATGCAGATACACTGCATCGGCGAGCGCATAGCTGCGGAGAGGCAGCGAGAGGTGCAGTTGCAAGTGCCTCACGCCGTTCAATCTACTCGTCCTCGTCGAGGTTGGGGTGGGGTTTTCTGTCGGGGAACGTGGCCAAGCGGTCGACGGGCTGAGAACGCCGAAGGGCGCGCACGCCTGCGGCCGTGGCACCGTGGAGCTTTCCGACACGCTCCGTCCCGGTGCGCCGTCGGTTCGAGGAACCCGTCCTCGACACGGGTCGGGGCCACGACGCCGCGCCTTCGCCCAACTTCATCGAGAGCTGAAGCCAGCGCGCAGCCGCCGCGGCGAACAACATCGAAGCCGCTGTCGCCGTCACGAAGCCCGCTGTTTGCGAGGATCGCGGCTGCGCGGTGCGCTTCCGCTCCAAGAAACCCCGAAGCATCGGCGGTGAAGGACGTCGTGAGCTACGCGATCGCCGCGACCCGCACGCCTGTTAGGCTGGCGGTCGATGGCTCGAGTACTGGCGATCGCTCTGATCGTGGCCGGCGGCTTCCGTGCGATGGCGGCGGGCTCGTGCGACGCCGCCTGCCGGTCCGGGTTCGTCGGCGAGCACAACCGTGTCCGCGAGCGGGTGAGCGAAGGCAGGATGCCGGCGCCGAAAGGGCTCCAGCCCCTGCCGGCGGCGCCGCTGCCACCGCTGACGTGGGATGCGGAGCTCGCGAAGGGGGCGCAGGCGTGGTCGAACCGCTGCACGTTCGCGCACAGCAAAGCGACGAAGCTCGGAGAGAACCTCTACGCATCGGCTGGTTCTCCTCCTACCCCCGCGACCGCGGTCGCGAGTTGGGAAGGCGAGTCGAGGAAGTACACCTACGCGGCGGTCACCGATCCGATCAACGACTTCGACGAGATCGGCCACTACACGCAGCTCGTCTGGTCGAGCACGACGCGGCTCGGATGCGGGGTCACGCACTGCACGACCAACTCTCCGTTCCCGCGGCTGCCCGCGTGGAACCTCGTCGTGTGCAGATACTCTCCCCCGGGAAACATCGCCGGACGGTTCCCGTATGCGGCGCCGAAGGAACGGACGCGCGGGAAGTGAGCCACGAGCGGGACCGTGTCCTTGCTGCCCCGTCGCATTCGGTCGCGGGTTCGAATACCGTTTCCCCCTCCGAGGCGTCTACGGATCCCGACCCGCCGGCATGAAGAATTCCCGGTCTCGCGGCATCTAGGAGATACCGTAGGTCGATCGGACCCGGCCACCCGGGAGCTGCTGGACCTGGCGCAGCTCCAGCCCACGGCGCCGACTCGTCGTCGCGAAAAGCGCTGTTCCGGCGCCCGCGATCAACGGATAGGCGATGAGCCGGAGCTCGTCCACGAGACCGGCATCGATCAGGCTCGCCGCGGTGCGGGCGCCCCCGATGAGATAGATGTCCTTTCCGGTCGTGCGCTTGAGCGAAGCGACGTCCTCGAGCGTCCGGACGAAACGGGTGGTGGGCCACTGGGCCGAAGACAAGGTGCTCGACAGGACGTAGTGCGGGGTGCGTGCGGCGAAACGTGCCCATGCGACCTCCCCCGGCGTCGGGGACTTGCCGGTCATCGGGAGGGGCTTGTCCGGCGCGCCCTGGATGGCGGTCCAGTACTGCTCGTATCCGGGGTACATGCCCGCTCCGAGCAGACAGATGTCGATCTGGGGCGTCAGCTCGTAGTCGTCCGACCACCCTTCGACCCAGTCCGCGAAACCCTCGGGGCCCACGAACTTCCCATCGGCCGAGATCTTCATTCCAGCGATCAGTTTTCGCATGTCCCTTGTCTCCACTCAGTTCCAGTTGTCGATCTTGAGGTCGTCCGGGGACGGCCTGCCTGCTCCCGTCTCCACGAGCTCCCGAAGGCTCAGCAGGAACGTCGCCCACTTCATGCTGCAGTGGGCCATGAACTCGATGGGTTCACGCCAGTTCCGGTGGCCAAAGACGAGGACCGTGGACTCGCCGTTCTGCGAGAGGGAGAACGTCACCTCGGTACCGATCCACTCGGGCGGTCCCTCCTTGAACCGCCAGCGCACCTCCTTCCCGGGGTCCAGCTTGGTCACTTCGAGCTCCATCCGTCCCTTCTCGACCGACGGGGTCAGGCGATCGGCGAAGCGCACCGTGATGACGCCGCCGACCTTGGACTCGCCCGTCGTCTCCTGGGTCCACCACCCCGCGACCCCGTCGACCGTCGAGAGGGCGGAGTACACCTTGCGGGGAGAGGCCTTGATTCCGATCCGATGAATGATGTCGACCATGTCCAATCTCCTTCGTTCGTTGATCGTCATGAGATAGTTCTAGCGCCGGGCCAGAACAGGTGGGAGTGACAAGTGTGGCGGGATTCCGATGGACTCCCTGA
>DASUAD010000422.1:0-2236 GCA_035763965.1 Thermoanaerobaculia bacterium
CGCATTACGAGATCAAGTATCGAGCCGAGGGGAGACCGATCCGGAGGTTCCTGCTGCGGAAGACGTAAAACGTGAAACGGGGAACGAGGACCAGGCTCCCTTTTTCCGTTTTCCGTTTCCCGTTTCCCGTCCTCAGGGCTCCGGCGGCGGCGGGGGACCGCCGATCATGACGATGCGCTCGAGAAAGCGGGCGAAGTAGTGGACTCCGGAACCGAGCGCGACCGCGACCACGACCCACAGCGCGAGCTTGCCCGGCAGCACGAATGCCTCGTGCCGGATCGCGAGGATGAGGATCGACGCCGCCGCGACCTGGGTGAACATCTTCGCCTTCCCGAGACCGGAGGCGGCGATCACGATTCCCCGGCCCGACGCGATCGACCGCAGCCCCGAGACCGCGAACTCGCGCCCGAGGATGACGACGACCATCCACGCCGGTGCGAGACCCAGCTCGACGAGCGACACGAACGCGGCGGAGATCAGGAGCTTGTCGGCGATCGGGTCGAGGAGCGTTCCGAGCGTCGTGATCTCGCCGCGGCGGCGCGCGAGCCATCCGTCGAAGAAGTCGGTCGCGGTCGCGGTCCAGAAGATGAGGAGACCGACGGCCTCCCGCCCTTCGAACTTCGTCAGGAGGACGACGACGAGGAAGGGAACGAGGAAGATCCGCAGGAGCGTCAGCGCGTTGGGGAGGTTGATCTTCAATCGCTCGACCCGTTCCCCCGACGGCGGTGCGGTATCTTCCGCGGGACGCGAACTCACGATCTGTGACTAAAGTATCACCGTACGGCGCCGGACGCGCCGGCCCCACCCGATTCCCTTGAGCATCGCGTTCGGCACCGACGGCTGGCGCGGCGTCATCGCCGACGACTGCACGTTCGGCGAGATCCGCCGCATCGCCGCGGCGACGGCGCGCGTCTACGCGGCGGGAGGCCGCCCGGGAGATCGCCGCTCGATCGTCGTCGGTCACGACACTCGTTTCCTCTCGCCCGAGCTCGCCGGCGCCGCCGCGGAGGTGTT
This sequence comes from Thermoanaerobaculia bacterium, assembly GCA_035763965.1. Classification (GTDB taxonomy): domain Bacteria; phylum Acidobacteriota; class Thermoanaerobaculia; order UBA5066; family Gp7-AA6; genus Gp7-AA6. Next base: position 1,015 of record DASUAD010000422.1, read on the forward strand.
CGCTGCGGCGGGGATCGACGTTCTGCTCGCGGACGGCCCCGTGCCGACGCCGGTCGTGTCCTTCCACGTCCGCCGCCTCGGGCTGGCCGGCGGGGTCGCGATCACCGCCAGCCACAATCCGGCGCCGTACAACGGGTTCAAGGTCAAGGCGCACTTCGGCGGGAGCGCGCCTCCCGAGCTCTACGCGGCGATCTCGCGGGAAGCAGATCGATCGTTGCCGACCCCGCCTCGCGCCGGCCGCATCGAGGTCCTCGACCTGCTCGGCCCGTATCGGGAGGAGCTCGCCAGCCTGCTCGACGTGGGGGCGATCCGCCGCGCGGGCCTCTCCGTGCTCGCCGACTCGATGCACGGCGCCGCGGGCACGCTCGTTCCCGACGTCGTGGGGCCCGGGGCGACGCGCATCGTGCCCTTCCGAGCCGAGCGCGACGTCCTCTTCGGAGGCGTCCACCCCGAGCCCATCGCCCCGAACCTCGCTGCGGCCTCGCGCGAGGTGGTCGGGCGGGGCCTCGACCTCGCGGTCGCGCAGGACGGCGACGCCGACCGGCTCGGGGTCCTCGACCGGCGCGGCCGGTTCGTCTCCCCGCACCGGATCCTGGCCCTGCTCGTCCTCCACGCGTTCCGGCGCCGCGGTCTCGAAGGGGGCGTCGCGAAGACCTTCTCCACGTCAATGCTGATCGACCGCATCGCGGCGAAGCTGGGCGCCCCGCTCGCGGAGACCCCGATCGGCTTCAAGTACGTCGCCGAACTGATGAACCGGGGCGAAGTCGTCGCAGGCGGCGAGGAAAGCGGCGGATACGCCTTCGCCTTCCACCTTCCGGAGCGCGACGGAGTCGCCAACGCCCTCCTTCTGCTCGAGAGCCTCGCGCAGACCGGCTCGGATCTCGACGGGGCGCTCGCGGATCTCGCCGCCGAGTTCGGCAGCTTCGCGTACGGCCGGCGCGACGTCTCTCTCCCGGTCTCCGTGATCTCCGCCTACCTCGAAGCCGTCGAAGGCGACGCCCCTCCCGCGATCGCGGGCGAGCGGGTCACGGCGGTCGTCGAGAAAGACGGCGTGAAGTACGTCTTCGGGGATGACGGCTGGCTGCTCCACCGCCTCTCGGGCACGGAGCCGATGGTCCGCCTGTACTGCGAGCACCGCGACGAGGAGACGGTGGACCGGGTTCTCTCGGAAGCGGAGGATCGCCTCCGCGGATTCGTGAAAGCGAGCAGCGAATAGCCGGCT
>DASUAD010000423.1:0-2814 GCA_035763965.1 Thermoanaerobaculia bacterium
CAAAGCAATCCCCGACCCCCGCCCCTCCGGCTCCGAGACTCTGGACGCGAAGCCCGGAGTCCCTCTTTCGGCATCCGGCTAGAGGACCGGTACCGGCTGTCGCGCCTCGGCAAGCAGGCGGCGGGTTCCGTCGGACCGCACCATGTCCCGCTCCGCCTGGACGGCGGCCAGGCGTGACTGCCAGGGCGAAAGGTCGAAGTGCTCGCCCTTCGGAGAAGCGACGCAGGCGTCGATCAGATCCCGGTAGAACCGGACCATCCGCTCGACCAGCGGCACGGGGTATTCGCGCCCCTGCACCTTCAGGCAGTGGACGGGGAGGTCGATCAGGCCCGGGATGTCCTCGAAGAGAAAGAAGGCGTCGTTCTTCAACGCCACGCTCTTCTCCCACATCTCCTCGCCGGAGTAGAGCTCCCACGACTCCAGACAGACGCGGTAGTCGAGACCGCCCCGGTTCGGACTCCCCTTGAACAGGTCCTTCCCGAACGTGTCCGTCGTGCGCTCGAGCCGGTGATAGGGGGACATCCAGCACTTCCCGAGATACGTGTAGCACTTGTTGGCGTGGATCAGGATCTCGATCCCGACGTCGATCTGCTCGGCCCGCGAGGCGAGCTCCTTGAGAGTCAGCTTCGTGTCCGCGACCACCTGGGAAACGCCGATGGACCGGTAGAATCGCACGTCCTCGTTGTTCAGGATGTTGGCCCCGATCGACGCGTGGATCGTGAGATCCGGAAAGCGCCGGTGAACCTCCGCGATGGCGCCGACATCGGTCATGATCGCCCCGTCGACTCCCCACGACACGAAGCGTTCCATCTTCCGGAGCATGGGGGCGATTTCGCGGGACTGCATGTTGGTGTTGAACGCGACCCTCAGCTTGCTCCCCCCGCGGTGGGCGATCTCGATGGCGGTGCGCACATCGTCGTCGGACATCTCGTACTGGTCGCGGCGCCGACTCCACCCGCGTGGCCCCACGTAAACGGCATCCGCGCCGCTCGCCACGACCGCTTCGACCATCGCAAGATTGCCAGCCGGCGCGAGAAGTTCAACCATGGCCCCTCCATGACCTGAAGGTCCGCAATTTCCAGAAAGCGATTCGATGTTCGCCTGCCCTTTCGTGTCTCCCGCCTACGACTCCACGCGCGAGATCGTCAACAAGGACCCGATCGATTCCGGACGAATCCCCGCGTAGTCCATTCCACTCTTGCCGAAGTAGAAGCCGTTGCACAGACCGATGCGTGCATGACGCGCGAGGGTCTCCCACCAGCCTTCTTCGAGGGCGCTCTCACCCGCGGCCGCCCGATCCAGGGCCGCGCGATACACCGCCGCGACCTCGCGCCGGTACGCGGGAGTCTCCGAGACGGTCTCGATCCGGAAATGCCGGTGGCCCTCGGCGAGAAGCCGCGGCAGGTGCTCCAGCATGCACACGTCCTTGCCGCTCAGGATCCCCTTCCCCACCGACTTCATCGCCCAGTCCCCCTGCTTCAGGAAAAGTTCCTTCTGGCAAAGGTCCGGACACTTGATCCCCCACTTTTCTTCGTATTCGAGCAGGAAACAGTAGTCCGAGATTCCCAGGGGCATCTTGCCGTGCACGAGGAGCTCCACGGGCGCCCCGCAGCCCCTGGTGATCTCGTCGATCTCCTCCAGGCTCAGCTCGTAGTTGGGGGTGAACCGCACGGCGCCGAAATCGCGAAGGACCTCGACGCCCGCGGCCGTGTACACGTTCGCAAAGCCCCCGATGTGAACCGGCAGCTGCGGGAACTCTTCGTGGGCGATCTTCAGGATGCCCAGGTTGTGGATCTCGACCGCGTGCGCGCCCGCTTCCACCGCGGTTTCCAGCATCTTGCGCACCCTGGGCAGGAAGTCGTTTCGAGGCGCCGCATACGTCGTGACGTAGGCCCGCTTCCCCTGATCCTGGACGATGCGAATCCCCTCCCGGAGGTCGCCGAGCTGCTCCAGGAAGTTCGCTTCGTAGATGCGGCAGTAGATGTCACCGAGGTAGACGGCGTCGTAGTCGCGGAGATCCGACACACGCAGGTCCCTCAGGTTCGCAATCGTCGTATTCAGCTCGAAGCGATTCATCGCTTCCGGCTCACGGTTCATCGCGCTTCCCTATCGTCCGACCACGGCCCACGCAGCCGGCAGCTCGGCGAACGCGAACGCGCTCGCGGCCGCCGCCGGAGTGGCTCCCCCGTCGATCGCCTTCCGGTAGCCCCGGACGAGTGGCGCCAGGAGCTCCACCGGAAGGCTTCGCCCCTGCAGCTTCAGGACGTCCACGCCCGCTTCGGCGTATGCATCGACCTCCGCGATCCGGCTGATCTGCCGGCTCGGAAAGAGCCGCGCGTCCATCCGCCGGCCGGAGACGTAGAGCTCCCAGGGTTGCTGGCAGATCCGGAAGCAGGCGCCGACGCCCCCCCGTTTCATGCTTCCGGTCTGCCGGAGGCCGGGACGGACGTCTTCCGGCGAGTCGGCCCCGTCGGGGTCCGACGGGAACACCGCCGGAAGCGGCGACGGCTTCAGATGCACGTAGCTCGGCATCCAGCATTTTCCGAGCAGAACGAATTCCTCGACCATGTGGATCATGATCTCCACGGAGATTCCTCGGACGGTCCGAATCTCGCGCATCTCCGCGGGACTCACCGTCCCGGGCAGGACGACGGCGTGAGCACCCACATCCCGGAAGAAAGCGACATCCGCCACCGTCTGGGCGCCGCATCCGATGCTCGCTGTCAGCCGGAGCTCGGGGAATCTCCTGGAGAGCGCCGTCAGGATCCCCAGGTCGTTCACGATGACGTCTCGAATTCCGAGATCCAGGAGCGC
>DASUAD010000424.1:0-2018 GCA_035763965.1 Thermoanaerobaculia bacterium
GTCGAGGAAGGAATGCGGTCCTTCTTCGGAAAGACGATCGTGCGCGGCAACACGCGGACGGACACGGACCGCATCACGCGCCTGATGACGTGGGACGAGGGGGACCCATTCTCGGAGCAGGAGGTTCTCACGACTCAACGCAACCTGACGCGCACCGGGGTGTTCCGTCGCGTCGAGCTCCGGCCCCAGGACCCCGACCCCGCCACCCAGAAGCGGCCGGTCGACATCGACGTGCAGGAGGGGAGGCCGCTGTCGCTCCTCTACGGCGTGGGCTACCAGTACGCGCCCGATGCCCTGGAGAACCGCAGCGACCCGTTCGCGATCGCGGGCATCGGGTACAACAACCTCTTCGGCAGCATGAGGTCCGCCTCGTTCGAGGTCCAGTACGCGCCGATTTCGAAGAGGGGCAGGCTGATCCTCACTTTCCGCGAGCCGTTTCTCTTCAACCGGGAACTGCCATTGAACGTGCTCTTCTTCGCGACCCGCGAGCCGATTCAGAAGATCGACATCGAGCGCGTCGGGACGGTCGTCGAAACGTCGAAGCTCTTCGGCCGTTACCTCCGGGTCTCGATGCGCTACGAGTACCAGCGGATCGATCCCGTGAACAAGGACGATCTCTCGACCATCGAGCAGGAATTCAGCAGGTTCGATCGGCCCATCCTGCAATCGGCGATCGGCCCGAGCATGTTCTACGACCGCCGCGACGACATCATCGATCCGCACGAGGGCTACTACGCAAGTGCCGCCACCAAGTACGCGTTTCCGCTGAAGACGTGTCCGGTCACCGGCGCGACCGACGAGATCAGTGGAACCTGTTACGCCGACTACCTGAAGTTCTCCGCGCAGGCGGCCTACTTCCGGCCGTTCGGCGGGGGCATCTTCGCCGTGTCGGCCCGGGCCGGCGCCATCGACTCCTACGGGGAAGAGAAGGGTGTGCCGGTGCCGATCGCGGAGCGCTTCTTCGCGGGGGGCCGTTCCACGAATCGCGCGTTCGATACGGACCTGCTCGGGATTCCGGGCGAGACCGTGGACCCGGATACCCGTGGAACGCCCGTTGAACCGGGCACGGGATCCTGCGCGACCAGATACCCGGCTCTCCTCGGCGAGCACCCGGAGCTCGCCGACTACGACTGCGATGCCGGTCCTCGAATCGTCGGAGGCAACGGCTTTCTCGGCCTGAATGCGGAGTTTCGTTTTCCGATCCTCGGCAATCTGGGCGGGACCGTCTTCTACGACGCAGCGCAGGTATGGAAGAGGCCCGGCGACATTCGAGTTGCGTTCGAAACAGACGACGGCCTGCGACAGGGCGTCGGCGTTGGGCTGCGGTACATGACGCCGATCGGACCGGTGCGGGTCGAGTACGGCTGGCCGATCGACGCTCGCGAGACTCCTTTCAGCATCAGACTGCTCGACGAGAAAGGCAACGTGGTCGGGAATCCCATTGCCGCCGGGACACGAAAGGAAAAAGGTCAGTTCTTCTTCTCGATCGGGTATCCGTTCTAGAAAAGCGCCGGAGGAGGAGCGAAATGATCGCCGGAAGCCACGTGATCGTCTATTCGCGCGACCCGGAGGCGGACCGCGCCTTCTTTCGCGACGTGCTGCGCCTGCCGTCGGTCGACGCGGGCGGCGGCTGGCTGATCTTCGCGCTGCCCCCGGCCGAGGTCGCGGTCCACCCGGCGGAGGAAAACGACGTGCACGAGCTCTACCTGATGTGCGCGGACCTCCGCGCGACCATGGACGAAATGAAGACTCACGGCATCCGGTGCGAGAAACCGTCCACGGAGCGGTGGGGAGTCCGGACGGTGGTCCGCCTGCCCGGCGGCGGTCGTCTCGGGCTCTACCAGCCGACGCATCCGACGGCGATCCGGCTCTCACGACGGCGCGCGAGCGCGACGCGGAGGCCCGCTCCGCGGCGCACGCGGGCGCGCCCGAGGGGTTGATTCGCGGATCCGATCGTCTCCTGCGGGTTAGAAAGGACCGTCGAGAGGTGCGGTTAATATCGGCCCGGTGTCCGACCT
>DASUAD010000425.1:0-3302 GCA_035763965.1 Thermoanaerobaculia bacterium
GCTTCGACCTCGACCGCCACGTCGTAGGGCAGTGCCGAGACGCCGACGGCCATGCGCGTGTGCCGCCCGGCGTCCCCGAACACCTCGACGAAGAGATCCGAGGCGCCGTTGACGACCTGTGATTGCGCCGTGAAGTCGGGCATCGAGTTCACATAGCCGGCCACGCGGAGGCAACGGACGACCCGATCGAGGTCGCCGTCGAGAGCTTCGCGCACGTGGGCGATCAAGTTCAGCGCGCAGAGCCTCGCGGCCTGTTGACCCTCCGCGACTCCGAACTCGCGGCCCAGCTTTCCGACGAAGCGGCGCTCGCCGTTCCATTGGGAAAGCTGTCCCGTCAGGAACAGGAGGTTGCCCGCCCGGACCGAGGGCACGTAGTTGGCGCCCGGCGTGCTCGGCGTGGGCAGCTCGATGCCGAGAGCGCGGAGCCGATCGGCGATTCGCGCGGGCATCAACGCTCCTCGACTGCAGGATGACGAGGAGGTGCGCCCCCCTCGCGGATGAACCGGATGCAGTTGCCGTCGGTGTCCTTGACGTACATCTCCCGGTTTCCCCACGTCTGATCCGTCGGCTCGAGGTCGATCGCGACGTTCTTCGCGACGAGCTCCGCGTGAAGCGCATCCACGTCGTCGACGATCAAGCTTGCCACGCCGCCGGAAACGCCGTCGCCGGAGAAGGAAGACACGTGCAGCCACACGCCGTCCCGGGAGAGGCCCATGAAGCAGGGGTCCTTTTTCGACTCGTCGACGCGATAGGCGAAGCGGCGCCGGAAGCCGAGGCGGTTGCAGTAGAAGTCCTCCGCCTCGGCCGAGCTCGAAACGTGGAGCAACGGAACGGCGAGCCGGATCACGAGGCGCTCCCGCTGCGGCGAGCCGTTCCTTCGCTCATCGTCCGCTCTCCTTTCCCGGTTCCGAGGTCGGGCCGAGCGACCAGTCGCGCAGCGCCGCGCGGTCCGCGGACGAAAGGGCCGCGTCGCGGTGAACGGCAGTGTAGAACCACGGGGGCATCTCTCCTTCCGAGACTTCTTTCCAGGTCTCTTTCATCTTGCGGGCCTTTCGTTTCGCGTCGAGGCGATTCCAGGCGGAGAAATTCAGTTCCTTCCTCCCCTCGCGCACGTCCCGCTCGACCAGCCAGGAGAACGGCGCGACCCGGCTGTACCAGGGCCACACGGTCTCGTGGGAATGACAGTCGTAACACGCCCGCCGGAGCACGCTCCGCACGGTCGCCGGCGCGGGCACTTCGGTTTCGACGGGCGGATTCGACCGGTCGACCGGCACGAACTGGATCGCGGCAAGGACGATCACGGCTCCGAGCAGTCCCCTGCGGACGACCTGCGGGCGGAAAACGCGCGTCACGGCGCGCTTTCCTCCCGATCGGAACCGAATCTCAGGACGTTGCCGTCGGGGTCCTCGATCTGCATCTCCAGCGCCCACGGCTCGTTCTTCGGTTCCCGGTGGACGATCGCTCCCCGCTCTCTGTACGTCTCGTACAAGGCGCGGACGTCGCCGACGCCGATCCAGACCCACGCCCCGGTGTGGCCCTGGCCTCCCCGGCACAGATAGATGCCCCTGCCGTCCCGCCCGACGTACGTGAAGTCGGAGGTTCCCCAGACGGCGTTTTCGAAGCCGAGCACGTCGACGTAGTAACGGACGCTCCGGGACATGTCTTCGACCCGCAGGATGGGGTCGATGCACTCGAAGCGCGTCGGCAGAGGGTTCGGCATGAAGACCTCCTCGGGTGCGAGCAGGGTACGGGTTCGGGGCCACGCGGAGTCGGGAGTTCGCGCCACGGCTACCTGCCGCTCGAGTCAGGGACTGCGTCCACGCCGAGCCGCGCCGCGACGAACGACCACATGTCCGAGAGTTCCGCGATTTCAGCCGACGACGACGCATAGCCGTGGCTCGCGTCTCTCGCCACGCGCAGCAGGATCGGCGCGTCGCAGTCCTGTGCCGCCTGGAGCGCGGCGGCGAACTTGTAGGAGTGGCTCGGCACGACGCGATCGTCGTGGTCCGCCGCGAGGAGCAGCGTCGCCGGATAGCACGTCCCCGCGCGCACGTTCTGCAGCGGCGAATATGCGCGCAGCCAGCGGAAATCGCCGGGACGATCCGGCGAGCCGTATTCCGGGATCCAGGCGGCGCCGACCGTGAACCGGTGGTACCGCAGCATGTCGTAGTGTCCGGCGTTCGCCACCGCGGCCGCGAAGAGATCCGGACGCTGCGTGAGGACCGCGCCGACCAGCAGCCCGCCGTTGGAGTGCCCGTAGACGGCGAGCTTGCCGGGAGAGGTGTAACGCCGACCGATCAGGTACTCCGCCGCGGCAATGAAGTCGTCGAAACTGTTCTGCTTGCGGTCGAGGCTGCCCGCGCGATGCCACTCTTCGCCGTACTCCCCGCCTCCGCGAATGTTGGCCTGGGCGTAGATACCTCCCATCTCGAGCCACAACGCGATGTCGGGCTGATACGTCGGGGAAATGCTGCTCCCGTATCCGCCGTACCCGGTCAACATCGTGGGGTTGGCGCCGTCGCGCGGGAGACCTTTCTTCGCGGTGAGGAACATCGGCACGCGCGTACCGTCCCCCGAAGTGAAGAAGACCTGCCGGGTCTCGTAGGCGCTCGCGTCGAAGGGGACACGCGGCGGACGAAAGGGAGTGCTCGCGCCGCTCCTCACGTCGTAGTGGTAGACGGTAGTCGGGAAGAGGAAAGACCGGAAGCTGTAGAAGAGCGAAGGACCGGAGTCCCCTTCGAACCACCCGATCGCTCCAGTTCCCGGCAGCGCGACCTCGCCCGCCGGCTGGCCGTCGAATGTGAAGAGTCGCAGCCGGCTCCGCACGTCGACGAGGTAGTGCAGCACGAGCCGATCGCCGGCCACCACCGCGCGATCGATCGTGTCGGAGGACTCGGCGACGATCGTCCGCGCTCTGGCCTTCGCTCCCCGGTCCATGTCGAGCGCAATCACGCGATACCGGGGTGCGTCGAGATCGGTGCGCACGTAGAGGACGTTTCCGACCGTGCCCATCGGCTGCCAGGCCGCCTCGTGGTCGCCCAGCAGACGCACGAGCGGCGCCGTGACGTCGGGGTGCTTCGGGTCCCCGAGGTCCAGCGTCCCCAGCCACCCGCCGCTTGCTTTTTCGCCGACGGCGATCAAGCGCCTTCGGTCGTTGCTCGACATGCAATAGACCCAGGCATACCCCGCCCATTCGTGGATCAGGCGATCCTGCGACTGCGGGCGCGAGAGGAAGTGGTAGAGAAGCTGCCTTCGGATTCGATCGGCGCCCGACGCGGCCGCGGTCGTCGAGCGCCGCCGGT
>DASUAD010000426.1:0-3342 GCA_035763965.1 Thermoanaerobaculia bacterium
AAGAGGCCAGAAGGCGACCTTCACCGAGACCCTGTCGGCCGAGAGAAGAGTCGGGCTCTCCCAGCCGGGGCCGTTCTGCACCACGAGCCTCTCCGTCCCCGCGCCGAGGCCGGAGAGGATCTGGAGGCGGATCGCGCCCGCCTCGACCTTTCGGTGAAGCGCTGTCTCGGCCGCGCCGAGGATGCGCGCCCGCGTCGAGTCGAGGGAAACGACGTAAGGAAGGAGGAGAACGATCGCGATCAGAAAGCCGACGACGAGCACGGCGATGGTCGCGAGACGGCGGACGATGGGAGACATGGGGTCCGGGCTCTCCTGCCCCTTACGCTAGATCTCCGGAGACTACTTCGCCGGGAGCGGCTTCCTCAGGCGCCGGCGGTCGCGATTTCCCTCGACGTGATCGTACTTGAAACTGCGTCGCCGGGCCGCGCTTACGCGCTTGGGCCGCGGCGATCAGCAGAGCCGCCCGGCCTCGCCGTGGGCTGCTGGCGCGTCAGGCAGTGGAGCGTCCCGAGCCCCCAGACCAGATCCGTTGCGTGAATGCCGACGACCGGGCGGTCCGGGAACAGCTCCCCCAGGATCCCGAGCGCGATCCGGTCCCTGGGATCGTTGAAGGTCGGCACGAGAACCGCGGCTTCGGCGATCGCGAAGTTCGCGTACGACGCGGGGAGCCGGCGCCCCTCGAAGACGACGGGGCCCGGCATGGGAATCGCGACGACCTCGACCCGGGAGCCGTCCTCGAGCCGCGTCCCTTCGAGCCGCTCCCGATTCTCCTCGAGAAGGGAATAGTTCTCGTCGCCGGCTTCCTCCTTCCGGCAGAGGACGACCGTGCGGGGCCCGACAAAACGGCAGACATCGTCGACGTGTCCGTGCGTGTCGTCTCCCACGATCCCGCGCCCGAGCCAGATCACGTTTGGCGCGCCGAGAAAGTCACGGAAAATCTCTTCGTAGCCCTGCCGCGTGAGGCCGGGATTGCGTACCTGGATACTCGGATCGAGCAGGCACTCTTCCGTCGTCAGGAGAGACCCGCGCCCGTTGACGTCGATCGCTCCGCCTTCGAGCACGACCGGGCGGCCGTCCTTTTCAGCGGGAAAGACCGGCAGGCCCAACTCTTTCGCGATCCGATCCGGGACTCGGTCGTCGAGGCGCCAGTCGGAATATCGCGCCCACCCGTTGAATCGGAACCGGGCCACCGCGATCTCGGCGGGCGATTCGTCGCGGCGAACGAAGGCCGGTCCGGAGTCACGGGTCCATCCCCGATCCGTCGGGATCCGGAAGAACTCGACCCGCGAAGGATCCACGTCCGTCCGCGCGAGGACTCGCCGCGCGCGCTCCCGGTGGGCGCGTGACTGGACGAGGATCCGGACGATCTCGCCACGCGAGAGCCAGCGGACGATCTCGGCGTATGCCCAGGGGATGGGCCCGAAACGCCCGGGCCAGTCGGTCGCGTTGTGGGGCCAGCCGATCCACGTCGCTTCGTGAGGCTCCCACTCGGCGGGCATCCGAAACCCGAGCGCGGCGGGAGTCTGCTTGCTTCGGTGACGCAACGAATTCCTTCGCGGTGTTTTCAGCGCGAACCGCCGGGCGGCTCGGCGTCGAGAAACCGGCGTGTCAGTCCTTCGTACGCGTCGATCCGACGGTCGCGCAGAAACGGCCAGTTGCGCCGCACGTCCTCGATCCGGGCCGGATCGATTTCCGCAACGAGGATCTGTTCCTCCCCCGCCGAGCCGCGGGCGAGCAGCACGCCCTGCGGGTCCGCGACGAAGGAGTTCCCCCAGAACTCGATGCCGGCCGACTGCCCTTCCGGCTTCTCGTAGCCCACGCGGTTGACAGCGGCCACATAGAGACCGTTGGCGATGGCGTGGCCCCGCTGGACGGTCATCCAGGCGTCCAGCTGCGCGTCGCCGTGGCTCTCTTTTTCGGACGGATGCCAGCCGATCGCGGTCGGATAGAAGAGCACCGCCGCTCCCTGCAGCGCCGCCAGGCGGGCGGCCTCCGGGTACCACTGGTCCCAGCAGATGAGCGTCGCGACGCGTCCGGGCCGAACGTCGAAGACGGGGACCCCGAGATCGCCCGGCGCGAAATAGAACTTCTCGTAGTAGGCCGGATCGTCCGGGATGTGCATCTTCCGATAGAGCCCTGCAATACGGCCCTCGACGTCGATGACCGCCGCGCTGTTGTGGTAAATGCCCGCCGCGCGTCGTTCGAAAACGGGGGCGACGACCGCCACACCGGCTCGGCGGGCCGCTTCTCCCAGACGATCGGTGGTTGGGCCCGGCACGGATTCGGCCAGATCGAAATTCGCCGGATCCTCCCTTTGGCAGAAGTATGGCGAACGAAAGAGTTCCGGGAGGCAGACGATGTCCGCTCCGGAACGCGCCGCCTCCTCGACCTTCGAGACCGCCCGCGCCAGGTTCTCTTCGGGATCGGCGCCGCACGCCATCTGAACGAGGCCGACCTGGAATCTCCCTTCGGGCCGGCCCGATGCGATTTCGGTCATACGTCGCTCCCGCTCCCGCAGCGCGAGGCTCCTCCTCTCGGAGACTCCTCGCGCTGCGAAGAACACCGAACTCCACCACACCTCGCTCCCGCTCGCTCGGGACCTGCTTACGCACCGGCGAGCACCCGGTCGTCTAAGCGATTTCCCTCGCGTTGATCTCGTCCCGGAAGGTGTCCGGGTCGAGGCTGTCGAGCCGGCCGTCGGCCGTTTCCGCCTGGGGATACATGAGGAACCCGACCGAGTCGCGGCTCGACCCGGGCAGGGCGATGTCGTGCCCGAAGTTGTAGGCCATCCAGTTCATCTCCCACGATCCGAAGAGCCGTGCCCGGGCTTTCTTCACCATGTCGTCGTTCAGCGGGCGATTCCCGGGCGGTTCCTCGAGCACGACCTTTCGCACGTCCGCGGGATCGACGGGAACCCAGCCGTAGCCTTCGAGATAGACCTCGGCCCGGCAGTGCTGGGATTTCGTCACGTTCTCCGACGAGGCGCCGAGGCTCTTGTACCCGAGCTCCGACTTCGCGACCCGGATGCCGTACACTTCCCGGGCCGGAAGGCCCGAGGCGCGTGCGAGGCCGACGTAGAGCGCGTTCAGGTCGGCACACTTGCCGCCCAGATCCCCGGACTCGAGGAGGAAGCGGATGTCGCCGACTCCGCATCCGCGCGTTTTCGGATTTCGATAGGTGTTCTCGACGATCCACTCGTAGATCGCGCGCGCTTTCGCGACGTCGGACTTCGCGCCCTTCGTAATCCCGGTCGCCGTCGCCCTGACGATGCCGTCGGTCGGCAGGAGCTTCGTCGGCCTCAGAAAGCGCTCCAGGTCCGCGCGTCCCGCTTTCGGCGCCTTA
>DASUAD010000427.1:0-4171 GCA_035763965.1 Thermoanaerobaculia bacterium
GTCGGAGTGGGTGGACCCGACCGGACGGGAAACGAGAAACGGGAAACGGGAAACGTAGATCGATCCGGATTGTCCCCCCACGGTTTTCCGTTTTCCGTTTCCGGCATGGTCGAGCCGCTCTGATACGATTTTCGGCTCGGAATTGATTCAGGAGGATCTCGCATGAGCACCCCCGTTCAAACACGCGACTGGACGAGCCCGGACGTCGGGTCCGAGATCGTCCACTACCGCGCCGATTCGGGCATCGCGGTCGTCGAGATGGACGACCCGCCGGCGAACACCTACACCTACGCGATGATGCGGCAGCTCGACGACGCGTTTCTCAAGGCGCGCTTCGACGACGAGGTCCACGTCATCGTGCTGCGCGGGAAGGGCGACCGTTTCTTCTCGGCCGGCGCGAACATCGGGATGCTGAACGCCGTCACGCCCGGCTTCAAGTACTTCTTCTGCCTGCACGCCAACGAGACGCTGCTCCGGCTCGAGCACACGCCGAAGCTCGTGATCGCCGCGTTGAACGGCCACACCGTCGGCGGCGGGCTCGAGATCGCGATGGCGGCCGACATCCGGATCGCACGCAAGGACGCCGGCAAGATCGGACTGCCCGAGGTCACGCTCGGGGTCCTCCCCGGGACGGGCGGCACGACGCGGCTCGGAAAGCTGATCGGAAAGTCGAAGGCGATCGAGCTCATGATCACCGGCAACACGTTCTCCTTCGAGGAGGCGGCCGAACTCGACCTCGTCAACCAGGTCATCGACGCGACGCCGGCCGAATGGTGGGAGCAGGTCATGGACTACGCGCGCCAGTTCGTCCCGCCGAACAAGGCGTCGAAGGCGGTCGGCCGCATCAAACGGTCGGTCCAGACGGGATGGGACCTCCCGGTCGAGTCGGCGCTCGCCGTCGAGCGCGAGCTCCAGCAGCTTCTCTTCCAGAGCGAGGACGCGAAGGAAGGAATCGCAGCCAACCAGGAGAAACGCGTCCCGAAGTTCAAGGGGAAGTAGCTGGCCACCGAAGTCGCCGCCACGAGCGGCTTGAAGACGGACCTCTTCATCGGCGGCGAGTTCGTTCCGTCCGCGTCGGGAAAGCGCTTCTCGACGACGAACCCCGCCACCGGCGAGCTCCTCGCCGAGGTCGCGGAGGCCGGCCGCGAGGATCTCGATCGCGCCGTCAAAGCGGCTCGGGAAGCGTTCGAGATCGGCCCTTGGGCCACGATGAAGCCGCGGGAGCGCGGCCGGATCCTGATCCGCGCCGCCGAAGCGCTCCTCTCGCGCGCCGAGGAGTTCGGGCGCGTCGAGACGCTCGACAACGGGAAGCCCATCTTCGAGTCGGCGAAGATCGATATGCCGGCCGCCGCCGATGCGCTCTCTTATTTCGGTGAGTCCGCCGACAAGCTCTACGGCGACACGTTTCCAGCGCGAGCCGACGCTTTTCTGATGACCCTGCGCGAGCCGGTCGGCGTCGTCGGAGCGATCACGCCGTGGAACTTCCCCCTCCTCCAGGCGATGTGGAAGATCGCGCCGGCGCTCGCGCTCGGAAACACCGTCGTCCTGAAACCCGCGTCGCTGACCCCGCTGACGTCGCTCCTCTTCGCCGATCTGCTGCGAGAGGCGGGACTGCCGCCCGGCGCGTTCAACGTCGTTCCCGGCCCGGGCGCGGCGATCGGCGCGGCGATGGCCGAACACACCGGGATCGACAAGATCTCCTTCACCGGCGAGACGGAGACCGGCAAGACGATCCTCCGCGCCGCCGCCGGGACGGTCAAACGCGTCTCGATGGAGCTCGGCGGCAAATCACCGAACGTCGTCTTCGCGGACGCGGACCTCGATGCCGCCGCGAAGGGCGCGATCAACGCGATCTTCTACGGCAAGGGAGAGCTCTGCTCGGCGGGATCGCGTCTCCTCGTCGAGGAAGCCGCGCACGACGCGCTCGTCGAGAAGGTCGTCGACCGCGCAAAGAAGATGATCCCGGCCGACCCGCTCCACCCGAAGACGCGGCTCGGATCGCTCGTCTCGGAGAAGCAGCGCGAGAACGTCGAGCGCTACGTCGAGAGCGGCAGGAGCGAAGGCGCGAAGCTCGTCGCGGGAGGAAACCGGGCGGCCGTGGACGGCAGGGGAGCGTTCTTCGAGGCGACGGTGTTCGACGCAGTGCGGCCGGACATGCGCATCGCGCGCGAGGAGATCTTCGGACCCGTGCTCGCGACGCTGACCTTCAAGGATGAAACGGAAGCGATCGCGATCGGCAACTCGACGATCTATGGCCTCGCGGCCGCCGTCTGGACGAAGGACGTGAAGAAGGCGTTCCGCACGGCGAAGGCGCTGAAGGCGGGCACCGTGTGGGTCAACACCTACAACTACTACGACCCGGGTCTCCCCTTCGGCGGCTACAAGGAGTCGGGCTTCGGCCGCGAGCGCGGCCACTACGCGCTCGAGGAGTACACGCAGGTCAAGAGCGTCTGGGTGGACCTGACGTAACGTGGGGTCAGGTCTCCACTTGCCACACAGAGGGTCAGGTCTCCACTTGCCATGAACGAGTCCGCCACCCCGATCCTCTTCGAGGCGCTCGTCCTGTGCGACGACGTGCGCTTCGAGAACAACGGCAAGCTGCTCCTGATCGGCGTGTACTCCGACGTCATCCAGGTCGTGAAGCTCCCGCTCCAGATGCGCTCGATCGGCCTCGCGATCAAGGCGAAGATCCTGGACGCCGGCAAGTTTCCGTTCTCGGTCTCGGTTTCCGATCCGCAGGGCAACAAGCTCCTCGACGCCAACGGCGAGCTGAACTACGAGGGGGAGCCGGGGCGGACTGTCTGGTTCCCGGTCGTGATGGGTCCGGCGCTGCTGACGATCGAAGGCTCCTATGCCGTGAGGATCAGTCTCGGCGAGGGACCGTTCGTAGAAGAGCACTTCCTCGTGCGCAAGACGGGCGTCCCGGAAATCCGCGTGACGGAGAAGAAACCCAACTGATTGCTCGCTGTGGCGTGCCGCGGAGCGGAACACGCCGCCGCAAGGACGTAAGGCGTCAAGGGATTCCTTTACGCGCGGCTCGCCCTCAGCACGACGTCGAACCTTCCTCCGAGTCCCCTCGCTCCCTTCGCGAGCTCGATGATGCGGTGAGGATCGTCGGAGTTGCACGCCGCGCCGCAGACGTCGTGGTCGAGCCGCGGATCGCCCTTGAAGTAAAGCTGCGTCGTCAGTGGCTCGTGACCCGGCGCCGAGATGGTGAAGTGGATGTGCGCCGGGCGTCCGCCGTAGCCGGCCGGCTTGATCGTCTCGAACGAGAACTCCCCGCGGTCGCTCGTCAGGATCTGTCCGCGGAGGCGCCAGTCCTCGTCCTGCCAGTGGTACTCGCCCTTTGCGTCCGCCTGCCAGACGTCGAGGAGCGTTCGGGGCAAGGGCGTGCGGCAATCCGGGCCGAAAATCGTCCCGTGGATGGTGAGGCGTTCACCCGGCTCCTTCGGACCGGCGAGCATCGCCCGGCGCGGAGCTCCCGCGAGATACATGGGCCCCTTGAAGTCGGATTCTGTCGGCGCACAGACCTCTTCGGCCGGGCTCCGGCGCGCCGTGAGCGCAAGGGCGGCTGGCAGAGCGAGCACGCGGGTCAGAATCGATCGGCGGCTGACGTTTTCGTTTGCCATCGCGTTCTCCCGTCTCTATCGTAGCGGGCCAGCATGGGATGGGTGCCGTCCCTTCGGGACCTGTCCCCATGGCCTGCAATGTTCGATACGAAGATCCTAGCGAAAAGATCGGTGCTCGTCACCGGAGGCGGCTCGGGCCTCGGGCTCGCGATGGCGAAGAAGTTCGCCTCCTACGGCGCGAAAGTGACGATCGCCGGAAGAACACTCGATCGCCTCGAGAAAGCGGCGGAAGAGATCCGGGCGGTCGCGCGCGAGGGAGGCGAGGTCGATCTGCACCCCGCGGACGTCCGCGAGCCGGAGGAGGTCGAGGCGCTCGTCGCGCACGCGATCGGACACTTCGGAAAGATCGACTCCCTCGTCAACAACGCCGCGGGCAACTTTCTCGTGACGTCCGAGGACCTGACGCCGAACGGCTTCGACGCCGTCGTCCGGACCGTGCTCCACGGCTCGGTCTACTGCACGCTCGCAGTGGGGCGCCACCTCCTTGCCCGGAAAGCGCCGGGCTCCATCGTCTCGGTGGTGACGACGTACGCGTGGACGGG
>DASUAD010000428.1:0-4410 GCA_035763965.1 Thermoanaerobaculia bacterium
GTTCGATCGAGGGATTCGGCGCGAAGCGGATCGCCGGAATCCTCGACACGCTCGCGAGCCGACTCGGGCGAGCGAGAGTCCTCCGGCCCGCAGCAACCCGGGCGCCCGTGTCCGATCTGCTGGAAGTCGACGCCGAGTATCGCCGGAAGGCCGCCGCAGGGGAGCTCCGGCGGATCGCGCCCCGGCGCTTCAACCCGAAGCGCGAAGCGTGGCTTCCGGTCTTCCACACCGAGCGTGGAGGGCGCGAGTACACGGCCCTGTTTTCGAACACGGCGCGGGCGCACGAGCTCGGGCGCACGCGGGACTGGGTCGTGATCTATCACGACGGTGCCGGTGGCGAGAGCCGCGAGACCGTCGTCACCGTCCACGGGGGAGCCCTCGCGGGAAAACGGATCGTGCGCGGGCGCGAAGAGGAGTGCGCGCGCTTCTACCAGTCGAAACCCGGCGCCGGCGCGAGAGCGGCGCCCCAACCCGACGAACCGGCCGAAGCGCCGTGGTGGGAGAAAGCGGGTTTCGGCGTCGATTCCACCGGCCGCCGAGGAGGTTCGGATGCAACTCAGTGAAACCAGTCGCTGGCCGCAGGGACCCGTCGTTTCGACCCGTCACTGGCACGAGCTTCCGGACGGCCGCGTGCAGTGCGACGTCTGCCCGCATTTCTGCACGCTCCGCGAAGGACAGCAGGGCCTCTGCTTCGTTCGCGCCCGCCAGGGTGACGAGATCGTACTGACGACGTACGGCCGCTCGAGCGGATTCTGCGTCGACCCGATCGAGAAAAAACCGCTTCACCACTTCCTTCCCGGCACGCCGGTGCTGTCGTTCGGAACGGCAGGATGCAACCTGTCGTGCAAGTTCTGCCAGAACTGGGACATCAGCAAGTCGCGCGAGATCGAGAAGCTCTCGGACGAGGCCTCGCCCGATCAGATCGCGATCGCCGCGCGCGAGCTCGGCTGCCGCAGCGTGGCTTTCACGTACAACGACCCCACGATCTTCTTCGAATACGCGGTCGACGTCGCCCGCGCGTGTCACGAAGTCGGCGTGCGCACAGTCGCCGTGACGGCCGGATACATCTGCCCGGGACCGCGCGAAGAGTTCTACCGGCACGTCGACGCCGTCAACGTGGACCTGAAAGCCTTCACCGAGAAGTTCTACCGGGAAGTGACCGGCGCACACCTCCAGCCGGTCCTGGACACGCTCGTCTACCTGAAAAAGGAGACGAAGGTGTGGCTCGAGATCACGAACCTCGTGATCCCCGGCCACAACGACTCGAGCGAAGAGATCGACCAGATGACGCGCTGGGTGGTCGAGAACCTCGGGCCGGAGACTCCGATGCACTTCTCGGCCTTCCATCCCGACTGGAAGATGCGCGACGTCCCGCCGACGCCGCCGGAAACGCTCCGCCGGGCTCGGAAGATCGCGCTCGGCAACGGCGTGCGCTACGCCTACACGGGCAACGTCTCCGATCCCGAGGGTGAGAGCACGTTCTGTCACGGCTGTGGAGAGCTCCTGATCGGACGCGACGGCTACGACCTGACGGAGTGGAACCTGACCGAGGGCCGGTGCCGCAGCTGCGGCGCGGCGCTTCCCGGAGTCATCGAATCGTGGCCGGGCGTCTGGAACGGCCACCGGCTGCCCGTCCGGATCGGCAGGTTCGCCGCATGAGCGTGGGAACGACCTTACCGCTCGAGGCCCATGTCCTCCCGCGGGTCAATCCCCGCTGGGTGAAGCGCCTGGCCTGGCTCGCCGTCATCGTGGCGGTCGGGGTGGTTCTGCGCCTCACCGTCCTTCGCCCGAAGTCGGTCCCTGTGACCGTCTACCGCGTCGCGGCGGGGCGCGTCGAGGAGAGCGTCACCAACAGCCGGGCCGGAACGGTGAAATCGCGGCGCCGCGCCGAGCTCTCCTCCGAGATCGGCGGCCGCGTCGCGGAGCTGCCGGCGCAGAAGGGATCGCGGGTTTCCCGCGGCACGCTCCTCATGAGGATCGCGGACGCGGACTACCGGGCTCAGGTCCGGGTCCAGGAGAGCGCCGTCGCGGCCGCCCGATCGAACCGCACCGAGATCTGCCGGCAGGCGGAGCTCGCCGAGCGGGAGCTCGCGCGCAACCGCCGGCTCGCCGCGGAACAGATCGTCTCGACCGAGATCGTCGACCAGCTCCAGAGCCGGCGCGACGTCGCGGTCGCCTCCTGCAACAGCGCGCTGTCGCGGATCGGTCAGGCGGAGGCGGCTCTGGCTCTCGCGCGGGCGAATCTCGACAAGACCGTTCTCCGGGCGCCGTTCGACGGAATCGTGGCAGACGTCACGACCGAGGTCGGAGAGTACATCACGCCTTCGCCGCCGGGTCTCCCGATTCCGCCGGTCATCGTTCTCTACGACGACGCGGCCACGTACGTGTCGGCGCCGATGGACGAGGTCGACGTGGCGAAGCTCCGGGTCGGCCAGGCGGCGCGCGTCACGCTCGACGCGTATTCCGGCCGCTCGCTTCCGGCCCGCGTCACGCGGGTCGCGCCGTACGTTCTGGACGTCCAGGAGCAGAACCGCACTTTCGAGATCGAGGCGGAGCTCGACGACGCGGCGTTCGCGAAAACGCTCCTGCCCGGAACTTCCGCGGACGTCGAAGTCATTCTCGCCTCGCGAGACGGCGTGCTCCGGATCCCGACCTACGCGCTGCTCGAAGGGGGACGCGTTCTCGTGGTCGAGAACCGCCGCCTCGCCGCGCGGCCGATCGAGACCGGGTTGAAGAACTGGCAATTCGCGGAGGTCACGAAAGGCCTGTCCGCGGGAGACACCGTCGCGGTCTCCCTCGACCGCGCGGAGGTCAAGGAGGGCGCCCGGGTCTCGATCGCCGGCGAGACCGCGAAGTGATCGAGCTCGAGTCGCTCGGACGCGACTTTTCCGTCGGAGAAGAAACCGTCCACGCCCTGTCCGGAATCGACCTCGTCATCCCGGACGGCGACTACCTCTCGCTCATGGGGCCGTCGGGCTCCGGGAAGTCGACGCTTCTTCACATCATCGGCTGTCTCGACCGGCCGACCTCCGGCTCCTACCGCCTCGACGGCCGGGAGGTCTCGCGGCTTTCCGAGGAAGAGCTGTCCAGGATCCGGCGCAACCAGATCGGATTCGTCTTCCAGTTCTACCACCTGGTGCCGCGGCTGACCGCGGCAGGCAACGTGGAGCTCCCGATGATCTTCGCGGGCGTCGATCCGAGGGAGCGGGCGCGGCGCGTCGCGGAGGCGCTCGAGACGGTCGGGCTCTCGAGCCGCGCGCGGCACCGTTCCGAGCAGCTCTCGGGGGGCGAGCGGCAACGGGTGGCGATTGCGCGCGCGATCGTCATGGGTCCGAAAATCCTCCTCGCCGACGAACCGACCGGGAATCTCGACACGACGGCCGGCGCCGAGATCGTCCGGCACCTCGAGGCGGAGAACGTGCGCGGCCTGACGCTCGTCGTAGTCACGCACGATCCCGACCTCGGCCGGCGGGCCCGCCATCGCCTCCAGCTCGTGGACGGGAAGATCGTCTCGGAGGAGGGCGCGGGGACAGGTTTCAACCTGTCCCCGTCCGCGATACGCGCCGCGTCGACGGCCGGCGGTGCCGCGGGATGAGATTCCGCGACCTCGCCCGCTTTTCCGCCGGAGCCTTACGCGGCCACCGGCTCCGGACCGCGCTCTCCCTGACGGGAGTCTCGATCGGCGTCGCTTCGGTCGTGCTGCTGACGGCGCTCGGCGAGGGCGCGCGACGTTACGTCACCGGGGAATTCGCCTCGCTCGGTTCGAACCTTCTCATCGTCTTTCCCGGAAAGACGGAAACGACCGGCCTGTCCCCGTTCGTCACGGGTGCTCCGAACGACCTGACCCTCGACGACGCCGATGCGATCACCCGGCGCGTTCCTCTCGCCCGGCGGGTGGCTCCGATCGTCTTCGGCGGGGCGGCCGCGCGTTACGGCGACCGGAGCCGCGACGTCGGCGTCTGGGGCGCCACCGCCGACATGGCGGTCGTTCGCAAGATTCGCCTCGCCAGCGGCCGGTACCTCCCGGAAGGTGAGGCGTTGCGCGGGCAGCGGGTCTGCGTCATCGGCGCGAAGGTCCGCGACGAGCTCTTCGGCGCGACGAGCCCGCTCGGGGAGTTCCTGCGCCTGGGCGACGAGCGATTCCGCGTCATCGGTGTCATGGCATCGCGCGGCGTATCGATGGGAGCGGATCTCGACGAGATGGTGCATGTTCCCGTGTCGCGCGCGATGAGGATGTTCAACCGGACGAGCCTCTTCCGGGTACTCGTCGAGATCTCATCGCACGAGGAGATTCCGCGGGCGAAGACCGCCGTACTCCGGCTTCTGACCGAACGTCACGGCGGCGAAGAGGACGTGACGGTCTGGACGCAGGACTCCGTCGTCGCGACGTTTTCCCGGATCCTCGCGCTC
>DASUAD010000429.1:0-3045 GCA_035763965.1 Thermoanaerobaculia bacterium
GCGGGGATCGCGACCATGTTCCTCGAGGCCGCCGAGGAGGCGGGAGTCCCCGACGGCGTCTTGAACTTCGTGACCGGCCCCGGCTCGACCGTCGGCAATACGCTCGTCGAGCACCCGAAGACCCGCATGGTCGCGTTCACCGGCTCGCGCGAGGTCGGCCTGCAGATCAGCGAAAAGGCCGGAAAGGTCGCGCCGGGCCAGCTCTGGATCAAACGAACGATCCTCGAGATGGGCGGCAAGGACTTCATCCTCGTCGACGAGACCGCCGACCTCGACGACGCGGCGAACGGCGTGGTGGCCTCGGCGTTCGGTTACCAGGGCCAGAAGTGCTCCGCCTGCTCGCGCCTGATCGTTCACGAGAAGGTCCACGACGAGCTCCTCGAGAAGATCGTGGCCAAGACGAAGGCCTTGACCGTCGGCGACGTGCGGGATCCGAGGAACGCGGTCGGCGCCGTCATCAACGCCGGCGCCCAGAAGAAGATCCTCGAGTACGTGGACATCGGTCGCAAGGAAGGAAAGGTCGTCGTCGGCGGCGAAGCCGGTCCGGGCGACGGATTCTTCGTGATGCCGACGATCGTCGACGGAGTGAAGCGCGGCGCCAGGATCGCGCGCGAGGAGATCTTCGGGCCCGTCCTCGCGGTCCTGACCGTGAAGAATTTCGACGAAGGCATCGCCGCCGCCAACGACACCGAATACGGTCTGACCGGCTCTCTCTACTCGCGCGACCGCGATCGGCTCGCGCGCGGAAAGCGCGAGCTCTTCTGCGGCAACCTGTACCTGAACCGCAAGTGCACGGGCGCGCTCGTCGGAGTGCATCCGTTTGGCGGCTTCAACATGTCCGGCACGGATTCGAAGGCGGGGGGCCGCGAGTACCTCTATCTCTTCACGCAGGCGAAGGCGATCTCCGAGAAGCTGTAGGCTTCTCCGAGACCTCCATGACCCCCAGCACGAGCCCTGTTCCCGGTCCGTCGCGCCGGTTCGACCGCGTCGGATTCTCCGAGATCGTCCAGGTGCGCAACCGCGTCCTGGAGCTTCTCGCCGCCGGCCAGAAGGTCCATCGGTTCGAGGGGGGCGAGCCGTACATGACGACGCCCGAGAACATCAAGCGCGCCATGATGAAGGCGCTCGAGCGCAACGAGACACGGTACGCGCCATCGTCCGGCATTCCCGAGCTGCGGCACGCGATCCTGGAGAAGGTCCGACGCAAGAACCGCATCCCGGCGGACGACGAGAGCCCGATCGTCGTGAACGGCGGCATGCAGGGGCTCTTCGCGGCTTTCGTGACGATGCTCGATCCGGGGGACGAGGTGCTCACGTTCTCTCCGTACTGGACACCGATCGTCGACCTCATCACGTGGAACGGCGGCGTCCCCCTGCTCGTTCCGACCGACCGCGCGCGCGCGAAGGGAATCTCCGCCACGCTCTCCCGCATCGTCACGCCGCGAACGAAAGTCGTCTACTGGAACTCGCCGAACAATCCGACAGGCGACGTGTTCTCGAGGGCCGAAGTGGAGGAGGTCTGCGCGTTCGTCGCGAACGCCGGTCTCGCCATGATCTCCGACGAAGCGTACGAGGACCTCATTTACGAGGGGGACGAGCACGTCTCGCCCGCTTCGCTGCCCGGGATGGCCGAGCGCACGCTGTCCGTCTTCACGCTGTCGAAGAGCTACTCGATGACGGGCTGGCGCGCCGGTTACGTGATCGCGCCCGAGCGATACCGGTCGCCGATTCGCACCGCGGTGCTGTACTCGACCAACGGCGTTTCGACGCCGACGCAGTGGGCGGCGCTCGATGCGCTCACGATGAGCGAATACTTCCTGGAGGAGTGGAAGGCCGGCTACCGGCGCCGGCGCGACCGGCTCGCCGAGGGGTTGCGCGCCGCTGGCTTCGAGGTCGAAACGCCGCGCGCGGCGCTGTACCTCTTTCCGAAGATCCCGGCCGCGCTGGGGACCGACTCACGCGCCGCGGCCGCGCTGCTGCTCGACTCCGCGCGCGTCGCGACCGTGCCGGGGCTCGTCTTCGGCCCAGAAGGAGAGGGGCACCTGCGGTTCTCGTTCTCCGTGACGGAGAAGACGATCGAGGAAGGCGTGGAAGCTCTGCGCTCGTTTTCCCTTTCCCCCGCCGGAAGAGGGTCAGGGTGAAACGTGTTTTTCTCCCTCTCCCCGTTCGCAGACAGAACTATTTCCTCCCTCTCCCCGCTTGCGGGGAGAGGGCCGGGTTGAGGGGTCCGGAATTGTCCAGGCTTTTCCGAATTTCCGGAATCGCTCCGATCCTCGTCCTCGCCGCAGTCTCCACCGCGAGTGCAGCGGGCTGGAAAGGGATCGAGCCGCTCGCGTCCCGGCGTGCTGACGTCATCCGCGTGCTCGGGAAGCCCGTCGCCGAGAACGCGGACAGTTCGATGCGCTTCTCGACCCGCGAGGGCGAGGCGACCGTTTCCCTCGTCACCCGCGACTTCGCAGCGCTCAAGAGATGGGACCCGGCGTACGAAGGAACCGTAGTTCAGATCATCCTCCAGCACGCGAATGCCAGAGACACGCCGAAATCACTCGGGCTCGAGGGAAACCGTCGGTTCACTCGCGAAGTGCGCGGCGACTCGGTCTTCTACCGGAATCGGAAAGAGGGAATCATCCGCATCTTCAAAGGCGGCAAGCTCGCCACGACCATCTACTCGCCGAACGACGGCGGGCCGGGGACGGACGACTAGCGTGGCGGCGTAATCACGCCCCTCATTCCCTCTCTACCGCCGGTAGGCAGATGGACGTCGGTCCTTGAGAGCCGGGAACCGCTCGCGCAGCTTCGAGACCACCGCGGGATCCACGTCAGCGAAGAGGACGTGCTCGCCCGGGCCCGCTTCCACGAGCGTCTCGCCGAGCGGCGCGATCGCCGCGGAGTCGCCGGCGTAATGCAGCTTGCCCCCCTCCCCCGCGCGATTGACGCCGACGACGTACGCCTGGTTCTCGATCGCCCGCGCCCGCAGCAGAGTCCTCCAGTGTTCGCGCCGCGGGTCCGGCCAGTTCGCGACCACGACGAACAGGTCGGTGTCCT
>DASUAD010000430.1:0-11306 GCA_035763965.1 Thermoanaerobaculia bacterium
GGACGCGCTTTCGCGCTCACGCTCGCCGGCGCACGCGCGAAGGTGTTCCTCGTCGCCCGACGCGAAGAGAGGCTCCGGGAGGTCGTCGAGGAGATCTCCGCCGCGGGAGGAGAAGCGGCGTACCACGTAGCGGACGTCCGGGTGACGCCGGCGCTGTTCGACCTCGTGGACGTGCTCCTCGCTCGCTTCAAGCGGCTGGACATCCTGATCAACAACGCGGGGGTCGGGTATCGCGCGCCGCTCGTCGAGCTCAGGAGGACCGAGATCCTCGAGATGCTCGAGACCGACCTCCACGCGGCGATCTTCCTCTGCCAGGCGGCGCTGGACTCGCTGGTGAAGAGCGCGCCCTCCGACATCGTGAACGTCTGCTCCACGTCCGGGCTCGAAGGCTTCGCGGAAGGGACCGTGTACGGCGCCGCGAAGGCCGGCCTGATCGGCTTCACCCGGGCGCTCGCGCAGGAGCTGAAGCCCGCGAACGTGCGGGCCACGGCGATCTGTGCGGGCTCGATCGATACGGAATTCTTCGAGCGCTTCCGGCCGACCGTCGATCGGAGGATGCGGCTCTCGGTCGACGACGCGGTCGCCGCGCTGATGTACGTCCTGACCTCTCCGCCGCACGTTCTACATGGGGAGGTCGTCATCCGGCCGAGGGCGGCGGGACCCGGCCGTCTCGAGCCTCCTCGATGAACTGACCGGCGCCTCCGGATCTTCGCGTCGAACAGCCGCCCGGTCGAGCCGGGCCCGTTTCCGGCACGGCGGATGCAGTCGCCCTCTCCGTGGAGACCGAGACCGGCTCGGGCACGACCGTTTCGATCTGGATGGACACGGCGGAGCTGCCGCGTCCGGCCGCGCTCGACCGGGATCTCGCCGTCGACGTCTGCGTGGTGGGCGCGGGGATCGCGGGTCTCACGGAACGAGCAGCGGCCGGGTCGTCACGGCCGGCGCGATCGTCGTGGCCACGAATTCCGCCTGCCGTGCGCGTTGGGGAACGACCTCCGTATAATCTCGTGAGCAGATGCGGTCTGTTCTCCTGGTGGACAAAGGGGACCTTTTCCGCGAAGTCGCCCGCGCGATCGTCCGCCGCACGGACTGTCGCGTGCTCACCGCCTCCACGGGCGCGGAAGCCCTCGCCGTCGCGAGACGCGAGAAACCGGACCTGGTTTTCCTCGACGCGAACATGGAAGGGATGACGGGCGTGGACGTCTGCCGCGTGCTCAAGGCGGACAAGCAGTTCGCACATCGACCGATCATCCTGGTCGTGGGCGGAGAAAAGGACCGGCTGGAAGGTCTCCGGGCGGGGTCCGACGAATTCCTGATGCGCGATTTCGCCGAGGAGGATTTCTTCGAGACGCTGCGCCGGCACCTGAACGTCTTCGCGCGGGACGCGGCCCGCTCGGCGGCGGGGTGGTCGATCACGTTCTGGAGAGACGGCACGCAGCACCAGGGCACGATCCGCGACCTCTCCCGCGGCGGCCTTTTCGTGAGGACGTCGGTCGAACAGCCGATCGGAGCACGGCTCGAGATCTCCTTCGATACGCCGGTGGAGATCCCGAACCGCTCGGTGGTCGGCGAGGCGATCGTCGTGCGGATCGGTCGCGAGCCGGATCGGGGCCTGGGCTGCCGCTTCTTCCAGCTCTCTTCCACTTCGCGGACCAACCTGGAAGAGTGCCTGAGGCTGCTCGTGCCGGGGGAGCTCGCCGCCTCCTAGCCCGCGCCCGGGAGCGACTTCTCCAGATCCACCAGCTCGATGCCCGCCTCCCGCGCCACCGCGAGCGATTTCTCGTCCCGGTAGAACTCGCCGTAGTAGACGCGGCGGATCCCGGAGTTCGCGATCAGCTTGAAACAGGGCCAGCAGGGACTCGCCGTCGTGTAGAGCTCCGCCTCCGCGATCGAGACCCCATTGCGCGCGGCCTGGATGATCGCGTTCGCCTCCGCGTGGACGGTCGAAACGCAATGACCGTCCTCGACCTCGCAGCCGACGTCTTCGCAGTGCGGCAGGCCGCGGATCGAACCGTTGTAGCCGGTCGAGAGTATCGTGCGGTCGCGCACGATCACCGCTCCGACTTTCTTGCGCGGGCACGTCGAGCGCGTGGACACCTGACGCGCAATGTTCATGAAGTACGTGTGCCAGTCGACACGCTGCGTCATGGGAGCGGAAAACGTAAAACGGAAAACGGAAAACGTAAAGCTTTCTTTGTTCCTCCCGGTTTCCCGTTTCCCGTTTTCCGTGTCCCGACCTAGAATCGGACCGTGACCTCCCGACGCCGCGTCGTCATCACGGGCCTGGGGGCCGTGACCTCCATCGGCGCCACCGTGTCCGATTTCTGGAGAAACCTGCTCGCCGGAGTGTGCGGAATCCGGCCGCTTTCGCTCTTCGACGCCTCCGCCTACCGGACCCGGACCGCGGCGGAAGTCACCGAGATCCCCGACGGGTTCCTCTCGCCGGCCGAGAAGCGCCGGATGTCGCGGGCGGATCGGATGGGGCTCGTCGCCGCCCGCGAGGCGCTCGCTGCTGCGGGTCTGGATCCCGCCGGGGAAGATCCGACGAGAATCGGAGTGATCCTGGGGGGAGGAACGTCGGGGCTCCTGGACTCGGAGCAGGTGTACGAGAAGTGGCTCCGCGGCCGGCCGGCCCGGCCTTCCCGGGTCTTGAACCATCTTCCCGACGCCATCACGGATCGGGTGGCGCAGCACTTCGGCCTCGAGGGCATCAAGTCTACGATCACCACCGCCTGCTCGTCCGCCGCCAACGCCATCGGGTACGCCTGCGACGTCATCACCGCAGGTCTCGCGGACGCGGTCGTCACCGGCGGCTCCGACGTGCTCGCGCGGCTGACGTATGGCGGCTTCAACTCGCTGCGTTCGGTGGACCCGGACCCCTGCCGTCCGTTCGATCGCGAGCGGCGCGGTCTCTCGATCGGTGAGGCCGCCGGGATTCTCGTCCTCGAAGAGGAGGAACACGCGCGGCGACGGGGCGCGCCGATCCTCGCGGATTTCCTGGGATACGGCGTCACGTCCGATGCGTTCCACATGACGGCACCGGACCCATCGGGCGCGGCGGGCGGCCGCACCATCCGCGCGGCGCTCGACTCGGCGAGGGTCGATCCGGCGGACGTCGACTACGTGAACGCGCACGGCACGGCGACGCTGCAGAACGACTCCGCCGAGACTGCGGCGATCAAGTCCGCCCTGGGCGAACGCGCGAAAGAGATCCCGGTCTCCTCGATCAAGTCGATGATCGGACACTGCCTGTGCGCGTCGGGCGCGATCGAGGCGATCGCGACGGTCATGACGGTCCGGGAAGGCCGCGTCCCCCCGACGATCCACTACGAGAACCCCGATCCGGCCTGCGACCTCGACTACGTTCCGAACGACGCGCGCGAGCAGCCGGTTCGAATTGCTCTCTCCAACTCCTTCGCGTTCGGCGGAAACAGCTCCGTGGTCGTGATCGGAAGACATCCCTAGCGGAACCTTGGGCCAGACCGTCATTACCGGCGCCGGCGCCGTGTGCGCGCTCGGACGCACCTCGCGGGAGTTCTACCGGCGCCTGCTCGCGGGTGAGAGCGCGATTCGTCCGTTCACCCCGGAGGAGCGGCGCGGACTCCAGGCGACGCACGTCGCGCGCTACGACGCGTTCACTCCGCAGCCCGAGATCTCCGCCATGAAGGCCCGCCGGTTCGACCGCGGCAGCCAGTTCGCCATCCTCGCGTGCTCCCAGGCCGTCGCAGAGGCGGGATACGACGTCGCGGCAGCGCCCGAGTCGATCGGCATCGCGCTCGGAACCGGGTCCGCGGGCGCGGGAGCGTTGACCGAGTTCCTCCGCGTCCTGCTCCTGGAATCGCCGGAGGCCGCTCCCCCCTTCCACTTTCCGAACACGGTCGCGAACGCGCCGGCTTCCCAGGTCTCGATCGAGCTCAAGCTGTACGGCCCGAACGTCACGATCACGCAGAAGGACCCGTCCGCCCTGAACGCTCTCCTCTTCTCCTCGATCGCGATCACGTCCGGCCGCGCGCGCGCAATGCTCGCGGGCGCGGTCGACGAATGGAATCCGGTCTACGCGATGGGGTTCGATCGCGTCGGGGCGCTCAAGGGAGATAAACGCGAGTCCGGCATCATCCAGGGAGAGGGAGGGTTCGCGGTTCTCCTCGAGGGCGAGGACGCCGCCGCCGCCCGGAACGTCCGTCCGCTCGCGCGGCTCGCCGGGATCGGGACGGCCGGAGTTCCGTCGGAGCCCTACCGCTTCGCCCCGGACCGCACGGCGATCGCACGAGCGATCACGGGCGCGCTGTCCGCGGCGGGAACCGAGCCGTGCGGCGTTCATCTCTGGCTTCCGTCTCGCAACGGCGTGATCGAGATGGATCGCGCCGAGGAGGCCGTTGCGTGCGAGCTCTTCGCCGGCGCGCCGCCGACCGCGATCCCCGTCAAAGAAGCGAT
The DNA here is from genome assembly GCA_035763965.1 of Thermoanaerobaculia bacterium. GTDB lineage: Bacteria > Acidobacteriota > Thermoanaerobaculia > UBA5066 > Gp7-AA6 > Gp7-AA6. Next base: position 4,435 of record DASUAD010000430.1, read on the forward strand.
CGGGGAGATGGCCGCGGCGGGTGGGGCGCAGATCGTCGCCGCGTGTCGCGCGCTGTCGGATCCCGACGGCCCCTTTCCGGCAGACGCCCGGCCCCGCCGCGTCCTGGTGAACTCTTTCGGCGCCGGCGGCAACTTCTTCTCCGCCGTTCTGGAGTCGACCGAGTGAGCGCGGTTCGCGAGCGGCCGCCGCTCCGAGGTTTCACGATCGCGATCCCGATCCGGTTCGCGGAGTGCGATTCGTACGGCGTCGTCTGGCACGGCCACTATGCGCTCTATCTCGAAGAGGTGCGCGATCGCCTGACCGGCCGCTTCGGCTTCACGCCCGCGAAGGCGTTTGCGCTCGGCTATCGAGTCCCGGTCACCCGCATGGAGATCCGGTACCGGGCGCCGGCGCGGCCGGACGAAACGATTCGCGCGACGGCCCGGCTGCGCCCCCCGGACACGGCGCGGCTGATCCTGGACTACGAGTTCCGCAGTGAAGAAGGGCAGCTCCTCGCGTCCGCCGAGACCGAGCAGGTCGTGCTGCGCGCGGACGGTGAGCTGCTGCTCACGCTTCCTGCCGATCTGAAACGCCTCGTCGGACGGATCGTCGAGTTCCAGGACTCGGACGCCTCGCTATAATCCCGCGGATGTCCGAAGACGGAATCGCGCCTCGCCGGCCTGACCCTGTGTCCTCGCGCCGGCGCTCGGTCGGCTTTCTCGTGCGCTTCGTCGTTCTGCTCCTGGTCTTCTACCTCATCGTTGCGTCGCGGCCAGTCAACGACGCGGTGATCGTGCCTTTCACCGCCGGGATCGCTTCGGTTTCCGCGAAGCTTTTGAACGCGCTCGGCGAGCACGCGGAGGTCGCCGGCACCGAGATCCGTTCGTCCTCGTTCGGCGTGAACATCGAGAACGGATGCAACGGAGTCGAGACGGCCCTCCTCTTCGGAGCCGCCGTCCTCGCCTTCCCGGCGAGCTGGCCGCGGCGACTTCTCGGGCTCCTCGCCGGGTTCATCGCGATTCAGATCCTGAACCTCGTGCGGGTCATCACCCTCTTCTGGATCGGGCTGCACCGACCGGCGCTCTTCAACTCGTCGCATACCGTCATCTGGCAGTCGGTCGTCGTTCTGTTCGGGGTGCTCCTGTTCCTCTTCTGGGCGTCCCGCGAGAGACGGCTCTCCGCCGAGTCTTCGCCGGCGGGAGACGCCCCGCGGAGGAGTTGAACGGCGGCGCGGACAGCCCCCGACGGCGCCCGGATCCCCGCGCTCACCGGCCGCGCCGCAATCCGCGGCCTCGTCGCGTTTATCCTGGCGCTGGCGTTCTGGTTCGGCTTCTCGCGCCCCTATGAGAAAACGGTCGCCGTCGCCGCGCAGACGCTCATCAACCTCTTCGAATCACCCGACGTGACGCGGCTCGAGGCGGGCAAGGGCGACTTCCGTCTCGACCGCCGCGACTTCCCCCCCGGCTCGGCCCGACCGGGGCTGCCCGCGCCCGACATCCACTTCAACTTCGTTCTGCTCGCGGCGCTCTTCGCGCTCGACCCGCGCCCGCTCGAAGGCGGCCACGTGGCGCGATTCCTCGGGGCCGCGGCGGCGCTGTGGGGGATCCACGTTCTCGCCCTCATATTCCAGGTTCACTCCGTGTACGCCACGAGCCTCGGAGCGTGGAGCGAAGCGAACTACGGCCGGGCGGCCCGCAATTTCTGGGCGGCGGGCTGGCACTTCTACCAGATCGCCGGGCGCTTCGCCGCGCCTTTCGCTCTGTGGTGGTTCTTCGGAAGGCGCGAGGAGAGAGAGACCGTTGCCTCCGGGAAGATCCGTCGCAAAGGAAAGAAGATCAGGCGCGGCTAGGCCGGTGCCTCTCCCTTCGTTTTCCGTTTTCCGTTTCCCGGTTCAGTATCTCCGCGTCCGTTCCCGCCGGAGATACCGGTAGTCCGGTATCTGATACTCCTTCAGCTTCGCGATCAGCGAGCCCCGCGAGATGTTCAGCACGTGTGCGCCGCGGCTCTGATTCCCTTCGACCCTCCGCATCGCCCGATCGATTACCTCGCGCTCGACCGTCTCGACGATCACTTTCAGATCATCGGTCTGCCGCAGCGCGGTCTCGGCGCCGGAGGGGTCCCGCGCCGGGGAGTCACTCGCCTCGGGATGGGAAGCCATCTCGGTCGTGGAGGCAAGCGGCTGACGCGACGCGAAGGCAACCCCCGCGAGCTGGACGATCTCCTCGAGGAAGAGGACGGCCCTCGCCGGAAGGCGCGGCGTTTCGCGCACGAGGACGGCGAGCAGGACCGCGCCGTTGTCCGGCGGCTCGACGACGAGCGTCAGGGTTCCCGAGACGGTCTCGATCCGGACGAGTCGCTCTCCCCCGCGCGCCTCTTCGACGACGCTCGGCGGGAGGGCCGGAGACTCGCGAAACGTGGACGCGAGCGGCCGGAAGCCCGAAGGAGAAAACTCGCCGACCGCCCACTCCGTCGGCGCGAGCACGCGGTCGAGAAAGTCCGCGAGCTCGCTCGCGAGCTCTTCCCGCGACCCGCTCTCCCGGCAGAGCCGGTATGCCGTCAGTCGCAGGTCCCGGAACTCGACCTCCGTGGCCGGGAGCGCCGAAGGTGCCGGCGCCGCATCGGCCAGCACGGCCGGTTCGGCCAGCGCGCGGAGGAGGTTCGGCTGTGCGTTCAGAACCGTGATCGTCGCCTCTCCGATCGTGATTCGATCCCCGACGCCGATCGGGCCGCCCGCAAACTCGCGGCCGTTGACGCTGACGACGCTCGCGCCCTTGTAGAGGTCGAGGTGGTAACCGCCCTCGCGCTGGCTGATGCGGACGTGCCGTCCCGCGACGCCGCGCGCGCGGACGACGACCTCGTTCCCGGAGGAAGCGCCGATCGTGATCGCGGCGCCGTCCAGGCGGTGAACCTCACCGCCCCCGATCTTCTTGCGGACCTCGAGGTTCAGCATGTCTCTTCCGTCCTTTTGCGTCCGTGCCGCGACAGTTGTCCGCCGGCGGGATGCAAAAGTGCGCTGCCTCCTTGAGACTGTCCTCCGCGAGAGGAACTCTCCCCGTCAATCGGTTCGAATCGTCCGGATTTGGGATAACCCTGTCAGGATTATGTCATTGTCGCGGGAGGCCGCAAGCGGGACGCATCCGGCAACCGATGGCGCCGCGAACGATCGAGTTCGACGGTGCGAATCGGTGGAACTCCACGGCACTCCGGCGACGAATCCCGTCGCCGGACCGGCAGAGATCGTCCACCCGCTCGGCGACCGTCCGGAGGGACGGAGAAGGGGACGGCCCGCGGCGGCCGGGCAGATCTAGGGGCTCCGTCCGGCCGTTACCCCCATATTTTGTGGAACTTACGAAGCAAATCTGTTAAATTCTTTCGCAACTCCCATGCTGCGTCTGGAACGGGTCGAGATTTCCGGCTTCAAGTCCTTCTACGAGAAGGTCGACCTCGCCTTCCCCGGCCGCGTCACCGCCGTGGTGGGGCCGAACGGCTGCGGCAAGTCGAACATCTGCGATGCCGTCGCGTGGGCCCTGGGCGAGCAGAGCGCCCGGATTCTGCGCGGCGAGCGCATGGACGACGTGATCTTCAACGGTTCGGCAAAGAGGCGCCCTCTCGGAATGGCCGAGGTGATCCTCACCCTCGCTCCGGAAAACGGCAACGGAAACGGGGATCAGGAGCGGTTGCGCATCGGGCGGCGGGTCTTCCGGGACGGCGAAGGCGAATACTTCCTGAACGACAAACAGGTCCGGTTCAAGGACGTGCAGGACCGTCTCCTCGGGACGGGGCTGTCGGTCCGCGCGTATTCCGTCATCGAGCAGGGACGGATCGACCAGGTTCTCTCGACGAAGCCGCAGGACCGCCGGCGGCTGATCGAAGAGGCCGCGGGAATCACGAAGTACAAGGCCAGGCGCCGGCTCGCGGAAGCGAAGCTGGACGAGACCCGAGCGAACCTCCTGCGCCTCTCCGACATCGTGAGCGAGGTCGAGCGCAACTGTGCGTCGTTGAAACGCCAGGCTTCACGCGCCGCTCGGCACAAGGAGATGAGCGAGTCGCTGCGGGTCCGGCGTGCGGCGCTCGCGCGGGTGCGCGCGGACGCGCTGGTCGAGTCGCTTTCGGCAGCCGAGAAGCTGCGCGACGAGCGGCGCGATGCCGAGGCAGCGGCCGCGGCCGCCCTCGGACACGCGGAGTCGGCGCTCGCGTCCGCTCGAATCGCGGCCGCTGATGCGGCCGGAGAGCGGGACCGGCTGCGCGAAGCGCTCCAGACTCTGGAAGCGGCCATCGCCCGCGACGACGAGCGGCTCGAGGCAAACCGGCGCGCGTCCTCGGACCTCGCCGCGCGTCGAGTCGCCTCGGAGCGCGAAGGCCGCGATTTCTCGGGCGAGGAAACGCGCACGGCGAGGGAGCTTTCCGAGCTCGCCGCGCGCCTCGAGAGAGCGGTCGCGGAGGCGCGCGCCCGATCGCTCGCGCGCGAGGAGTCCGACCGCCGGGCCTCCGAGGCGGCGGCCGCTCTCACCCGGCTCGAGGAAGAGCTCGAGAGGACCCGCGAGGCCACGCTGCGCGCGACCGGGGAGCGGGTCGGCGCACGCAATGCAAGGCACGACCTCGAGCTCACCGCCGAGCGCATCGCAGCCGGTGCCGCGCGGCTCGACGAGAGCGTCGCGAAGCTCGCCCGGGAGCTCGCCGAGAGGCGTGCGGATCTCGAGACGGCCGAACGCGAAGAGAAGGCCCTCGCCGACGAGGCGGCATCGGCCGCGGAATCCGTCCGCCGGCTCATCGAAGAAATCGGCGGGCTCGCGCGCGCCGCCGCCCGGATGGAAACGGCGCGTGAAGAAGCTCGCGCGTCGCTCGCGGCTCTCGAGGAGCGCGCCGCTTCGCTCGCCGACGCGGTTCGCGCGCGAGAGGACACGCGGGCGGCGCTCACCGAGGCGATGCGCGGCGCCGGGATCCAGAGTGAAGGGACTCTCGCCGGACGCCTGCGTCCCTCGACCGGCTGGGACCGCGCGGTGGACGCAGTGCTCGGAGCGGATCTCGACGCCCTGCTGGCGCGTGGGGACTGGAAGAGCGCCGCGGCCGCCTCGCGCTCCCTTCCCGCGCCGCGCCTCCTGCGGGCGGACTGGCGCCGATCCCCGGACGCGTCCACCCCGGTGCCCGGCGCGCTCGGCGGGTGGGAAGTCGCGCTCTCGAACTTCGACGGACTCGCGCCGGCCGAGCGGTCCGCCCTTCCGCCCGTCGCTTTCGTCGGTTCGGTGGAGGACGCCCTCTCGCTCGCGGAGTCTTTTCCGGGGGAGACCTTCGTGACGCGCGAGGGCGACGTGGTTCACGGACCGCTGCTCCGGCTCGCGGGGGCCTCCGTGCGGGCGACCGGTGCGTTCGCCCTCGAGCGCGAGCGGGTCGAGGTCGCGGGCCGCATGGACGCGGCGCGGAGCGCGCTCTCCGCGACCGAGTCGGAGCGGACGAACCTGGAGTCCATTCGCGAGAGGACGGAGCGCGAGCTCGCCGCCGCGCGGGAACGCGAGGGTCGCGCCCAGTCCGACCTGTCCGCTTTCTCCGCGCGCCTCGAAGAGCGCCGGGCGGCGGCGACGCGGCTGTCGCGGGAGAGCGAGATCTCTTCGACCGAGCGGGAAGCCCTCTCCGCGGAAGCGGCGGCTCTCCAGGAGCGGCGGCGGCTCGTCGAGGAGGAAGAGCGTCGGTGGGAGAAGGCCGAGCTCGAATGGCGCGAGCGCTCGGAGGCGCTCGCCGGGTCGCTGCCGGAGGCGCGCGCCGCCGCGACGGCGGCCGCGGAAGAGCTCGCGCACCGCCGCACCGAGGCGGAGGTCGCGGCGGAGCGGCGGCGCTCGCTCGAAGCCGCCTCGGCCGCCCTGCACGACTCGCAGCGGCTGTTTCAGAGACGCGCTCGCGAAGCGAACGAGGAGATCGAGAGGATCGCGGTCCGCGCCCTCGAGCTCGCGCACGAAGAAGAGGAGACGCGCGGGCGCCGGGAGGCGAACGTCGTCGCCCGCGACGCGAAGGCCTCCGAGCTCGAAATCGCGACCCGCGCCGCCGACGAGGCGGTGCTCGCGGCCGGGTCGACGGAGAACGCGGCGCGAGACGCCCGCACGGTGCTCGATGCGACGCGCGAGGGCCGTTTCGAAGCGGAGGTCGCCGCGACCCGCGCCGCATCGGACCTCGAGCACCTCGTCTCTCAAGCGCGCGAAGAATTCGGCGCGTCCCCGGGAGATCTCGAGCCTCCGGAGGACCGCTCCGAGGAGGCTCTCGCAAAGCTCGAGACCGACGCCGCCGAGCTCGCGGCCTCGCTCGAGCGGCTCGGGCCCGTCAACCTCCTCGCATGGGAGGAGCACAGGACCGAGTCGGAGCGGCTGACCTTCCTCACGACTCAGCGGGACGACCTCGTGCGGTCCGTCGCCGAGCTCCAGGACTCGATCCGGAAGATCAACGCGACGTCCGCCGAACGCTTCGCGCAGGCGTTCGCCGCGATCAACGTGAATTTCACCGAGATGTTCACGCGCCTGTTCCGGGGGGGCACGGCCGAGATGCGGCTCCTGGACGAGAACGACCCGCTCGAGTCGGGCGTCGAGATCATCGCGCAACCCCCCGGCAAGCGGAACCAGTCCATCCTGCTTCTCTCGGGAGGGGAGAAGGCGCTCACGGCGATCGCGCTCCTGATGGCGATCTTCCGATTCCGTCCGTCGCCCTTCTGCATCCTCGACGAGGTGGACGCGCCCCTCGACGAAGCCAACATCGACCGTTTCGCCCGACTCCTGCGCGAGATGACCGAGGAGACGCAGTTCATCGCAATCACGCACAACAAGCGCACGATGGAGACCGCCGACGCGATGTACGGCGTGACGATGGAAGAGCCGGGCTGCTCGAAAATCGTCTCGGTTCGATTCGACTA
>DASUAD010000431.1:0-2143 GCA_035763965.1 Thermoanaerobaculia bacterium
GCAGCGTCCAGAACGTGAGGTCGAGCTCGCCGCGCTCGATGATCTCGAGGAGCTCGTTCTCGGTCTGCGACTCGCTCAGCACGATCTCCACCTGCGGATTGCTCTCCGAGAATCGCCGTAGAAGCCTGGGGATGATCTTCGCGCCGACGCTCTGGAACGTTCCCACGCGAAGCCTCCCCGCATCGCCGGCTTCGAGCGCCGCCATGTCCGCTTTCGCGGCGAGGAGTCGAGCCTGGATCGCCTCGGCGTGGCGTAGCAAGATTCGCCCCGCCTCCGTGAGAGATATGGGGCGGGGGCCACCCGGTCTCTCGATCAGGCGGAGCCCGACGATTCGCTCGAGCGTCGCGATCTGCTGCGAGACTGCCGATTGCGTGTAACCGAGCCGCCCAGCCGCCCGTCCGAACGAGCCCTCGTCGGCGATCGCCTTCAGTGCGATGAGATGGCGGAGGTCGAGCCCGAGCCAGCGATCAGCGTCCATGATGGAAAGGTAACAGGTAAGCAGGAGGACTAATCGGTCGCCGAAAGGACGGGCGGCCGGGCGGCGCTACGCTCCCCTGGTGACGATCATCGACCTCCGGCGGCTGCACATCCGGCCCGGCGACGTTCGCCGAGAGCGGCTTGACGCCGAGCTCGACCCTTTCATGCTGGGCGGTCAGCGCTACGAAGCATCGCCCGCGCTAATCCCCGTCGACGTCAGCATCTCGCAAGCCTCCGGCGTCACCGTGTTCGACGTGCAGTTCGACGTTCGCCTCATTGGCCCGTGCATGCGTTGTCTCGGCTTCGCGGAGGTGGAGTGCCGCGTCTCCGCGCGGGAGTTCAACGATCCGGACGCTCCACCGGCGGACGAGCTTCGCTCCGACTACGTCTCGGACGACCATCTCCAGGTCGGCGCGTGGGCGCGCGATGCGATCGCGCTCGAGCTTCCCGAGCAGATTCTGTGCCGACCGGACTGCGCCGGACTCTGCCCTTCATGCGGGAAGGACTTGAACGCGGATCCGCACGAGCATTCGGAGCGCGAGCCCGACCCGCGCTGGGCCGCGCTTTCCGAGCTTCGTGACGAGCTCTCGTGACCGTTCAGCCGGCCAGCCGCACCTGCACGAGCCGGTAGCCCGCGATCCCGGCGAGCGCGGGGTCGCCCGAGCGATAGGCCTTCACGAAGAACTGAACGTTGTACCCGTTTCGTGGCTGCGGGAAGTTCGCATTCGGCACGAGCTGGTACGTCACCCAGCCGTCGGTCGTGGTGACCTGACGATCTCCGCCGCTCGTCACCCTGGGTGTCGCGCGGATGAACACGAGTGCGTCACGCACGACGAACCCCCGCGTGTCCTTCGTTCGGACGCGGACGGTGACGACGTCAGTTCGGCTCGTGATCGGGTCCGGCGTGAAGACGACCTGCGACACGATCAGCCTGTGGTTCGCCGGGACGCTCGCGGCCGGAATCGAGGTCTCGCCGCTCGGTAGCTTGATCGCTCCCGAGGGCAGCGGCTCCGTCACGATCGCCGACTCTGCCGAGAGCACCGTCGTCGAGCCGACCGAGTTCCGCGCCGTGACGTTGAAGCGCATCTTGTGGTTGACATCACTCTGAGTGAGCCGGTAGTTCCGATTCGTCGCGCCACCGATCGAGAGACAGTCGCCGCCCTGCGTATTGCAGCGGAGCCATCTGTACGAAAACGAGATCGTCGGGCGACCGGTCCAAGACCCCGGGTCGGCATTCAGGACAGAGCCCTCGACTGTCGTTCCCCGGACAGCCGGGAGCGAGGTGTTGACGGGCGGCCCGGCAACGACGCTCGTCGGATTCGAGGCAGCAGTAGCCGAACCGTCCGCGTTCGTCGCGGTCACCCGAACGCGCATGCGGAAGCCGACGTCGGCGTTGCCAAGGCGGTACTGGCGCCCGTTCGCGCCAGACACGAACGCACAGTTGCTCCCATCCGGGAGTCCTCCATCCGTGCCGCACCGCACCCACTGATACGCGAACGTGATCGGCGAAGTTCCGGTCCACGTCCCGGTTGACGACGTCAACGTCCTGTTCTGCTCCGCGCGCCCGCTTATCGACGGCTCCCCGGTGTTCGCCGGCGCTGTTGCGGGAGCCGCCATGCCCGCCCCGGCCGGCACCATGAGGGCGGCGATCGCCAGCGCGACCGTC
>DASUAD010000432.1:0-2364 GCA_035763965.1 Thermoanaerobaculia bacterium
TGATCTCGACCTTGCGCCCGCTCGCCGTCGCGTGCGTTCCGCGGGCGCCCTGGTGATACTTCACGTCCCCCTCGTCGGCCGGGAAATCCGGGTGCACCGTCCCCTCGAAACTCGCGAAGATGCGCTCGGTCGAGTTGCCGATGACGTTCGCGAGGATGTTCAGCCGGCCGCGGTGCGTGAGCCCGAGCGTGACTTCTTCGAGGCCCCGCTCGCCTGCTCCCTCCATGAGCTCGTCGAGCAGGACGACCGCGGTCTCGCAACCCTCGATCGAGTACCGGCGCTGTCCGAGGTATTTCGTGCCGAGGAACCGCTCGAAAGTCTCGGCCGCGAGGAGCTTGACGAAGATGCGCTTGCGCACCCCGGGCGGAAGCGGGTCGGGAGGGGCTCCGACGCGGCGCCGCAACCACTCCTTCTCCACGGGATTCGAGATGAAGCGGTATTCGATTCCGACCTTGCCGCAATAGACGCGGCGCATGACGGCGATGATCTCGGAGAGCGGCATGTGCTCGCCGCCCGCCAGCCCGCCGGTCCAGAACTCCCGGTCCAGGTCCCAGATCGTCAGGCCATAGGTCTCGAGATCGAGCTCCGGGTGCTGCTGGACCGGAACCATCCGGAGGGGATCGACGTCGGCGATCAGATGCCCGCGGACCCGATAGGCGTTGATGAGCTCGAGCACGCGCGCCTGTTTCTCGATCTCGTCGCGGCGGCGATCCACGGACCAGCGGTAAGGCTTGTGGGGTATCGCCAGGTCCGAGAAGACCGATTCGTAGAAGCCGTCCTCGCCGAGCAGGAGCGCCTCGATCCGCGCGAGAAACGCGCCGGACTCCGCGCCCTGGATGATCCGGTGGTCGTACGTCGAAGTGAACGTCATCACCTTGCTGACCGCGAGCTGCGAAATGTTCTCCCGCGCCATCGCCGAGAACTCCGCGGGATAGCCGATGGCGCCGGTTGCGACGATCAGGCCCTGGCCGGGCATGAGCCGCGGCACCGATGCGGTCGTCCCGAGGGTGCCCGGGTTCGTCAGCGAGACGGTCGTTCCCTCGAAGTCGGAGACTTGCAGCTTCCCCGTTCTCGCACGGCTCACGACGTCGTCCACGGCCGCGGCGAACTCCCGGAAGTTCATCTTCTCGACGCCCCGGACGTTCGGGACGAGGAGCGTCCGCGAGCCGTCCGGCTTCTCGACGTCCACGGCGAGGCCGAAGCGCACCTCGTCCCGCATCACGCGGAGGGCCGCGCCGCCGGAATCGTCGTAGGCGTCGTTCAGCCGGGGAAAGCTCTTGAGGGCCCGGACGACCGCCCACGCGACGAGCTGCGTGAACGACACCTTCGGCTCGTCGCTGGCGGAGCGATACTCGTTGATGAGGAGCCGGTTGTCGTCGGCGAGCCGGATCGGGATCTGGCGCTGCGACGTCGCCGTCGGAACCGCGAGCGACGCCTCCATGTTCTCGGCAACCCGCAGAGCGCCGCCTCGCAGCGGCTGCGCTTCCCCGGGGCGCGGCACAGCGGCTCGTCCCTCATCCCGCGCTTCTCTCCCCTCCGCCGGGCTCGGAGGAGGGGGTTGGACCGGGGGCGCGGGCTCGGTCCGCGGCGGCGCCACGGCCGGCTCGCCCAGACGCTCCCGGAAGAACTGCCGCCACTCTTCGTCCACGGACTCGGGGTTCTGCCGGTAGCGGCCGAGGAGATCCCCGACGTAGCCGGCGTTCTCGCCGAACTCGGCGACCAGGTCCTCGGCAATGTCCGCGGTCTTCTCGGCCATGGGGCGATTCTAGTTCCGCGCCGAGCAGGAAAAAGATCCGTCGCCGCGCCCGGGGCGCCTGCGCCCCTTGGTACGATCGCCGCCGAAACCCGAGGAGCCATTTCTTGAAACGCACGCTCGCAACGATCGTCGTCGCCTCGTTCGCCCTCGTCTCCACGTCCGGCGCCGCGGACCGGGGTCCCGGCGTGATTCCTCCGGTCGTCCGAAAGACCGCGGAATCGCTCTCGGCGCAGGCATTCGCGGGCACCCGCGCTTCCGAGTGGGTTCGCAGCCTGATCGACACCGCGGGACCCCGGTTGTCGGGCTCCCCGGGAGACAAAGCGGCGATCGCGTGGGGCCTGGCGACGCTGAAGTCCCTGGGATTCGCCAACGTGCGCGCGGAGAAGGTCATGGCTCCATTCTGGGAGCGCGGCGTCGAGACGGGCGAAGTGACGGCGCCGTATCCGCACAAGCTCTTCCTGACGGCGCTCGGGGGCAGCGTGCCGACTCCGGAATCCGGGATCGAGGCGGATGTGATCGAAGTCGCGTCGCTCGACCAGCTCGCGGCGAAGACGGAGTCCGAGGTGCGCGGGAAGATCGTGTTCTTCAACCGGCGCATGCGGCGCACG
>DASUAD010000433.1:0-16477 GCA_035763965.1 Thermoanaerobaculia bacterium
GGTTCCTCTCGCAGTTCGCGTCGCTCTCGTGAAGTTCTCGACGGACTGGCTGGGAGATTACGTCTCCGTCGGCGACGCGGGCGGACCCGAGGGCGCGCGGCGCTTGCTCGATCGCGCCGGCCTTCCGGTCGAATCTTCCGAAGAGTCGGGCGGCTCCGTCGTCTTCGACGTCGAGATCACGCCGAACCGGCCGGACGCGATGAGCCACCGAGGTCTGGCTCGCGAGGTCGCGGCGATGGCCGGGATTCCTTACCGCGGCGATCGGGGCGAAGAGAGCCGCACGCTCGTCACCGGCGGACCGCCCGCGGCCGAGCTAGCCTCCGTCGAAATCCAGGTGCCGCGTCTCTGCCGCCGGTTCGGCGCCCGCGTCATCCGGGGAACGAGGAGCGTCCCGTCGGTCGACCGCGTGCGCTCGCGGCTCGCCTCCATCGGCGCGAAGCCGATCGACGCCGCCGTCGACGCGACGAACTACACGCTCTGGGACTCGGGCCAGCCGCTCCACGCATTCGACCTCGACCGGCTGGCCGGGGGACGCATCGTGGTCCGCAAGGCGAAGCGCGGCGAGAGACTCGTCACGCTCGATGGAGTCGAGCGCGTGCTCGAGCCGACCGATATCGTCGTCGCCGACGCCGACCGGGCGGTGTCTCTCGCGGGCATCATGGGAGGTATCGACACCGCCGTCACCGCGGGGACGACAAACGTTCTTCTCGAAGCGGCGTGGTGGGATCCCGTCGCGATCCGGCGCACGTCGCGGCGCCTCGGAATGCACACCGACGCGTCCCACCGCTTCGAGCGGGGAGCCGATCCGGAGGCGATCCCGAATTCGCTCGACCTCGCCGCGCGGCTCCTGCTCGAGGCGGCCGGCGGCACGCTCGCCCCCGGCTGGATCGACGCGCGGGGAACGGCGTGGACGCGACGCCGCGTCGTGCTGCGGCTCGAGCGCCTCCGGCTCCTCTCCGGCGACGCGCGGCTCGATATCGATTTCGCCGCGGACGCCCTGACGCGCCTCGGTTTCGCGGTGACGACGAAGAGCGCGAAGCGCCTGACCGCCGAGGTGCCGTCGTGGCGCCCGGACGTGGCGATCGAGGAGGACCTCGTCGAGGAGGTCCTGCGGGTCTGGGGTTACGACCGCCTGCCGTCGCGCCTCCCCGCGACCGCCGGCGGCGGCGGCCACCTCGAGCCTCTGCGGCTGGTCGAGGAAAAACTGAGCGACGAGGCCGTGGCGGCGGGTCTTCACGAGACCTTCTCCTATCCATTCGTGGATCGGAGCGCCGACGAGTCGTCCTTCGCTGCGTGGCTCGACGCGACGGGCACGGCGAAGACCCCGCTCTCGGTGGCCAACCCCGTGGACGCATCGCGAAAAGACCTGCGCGCGACCCTCCTGCCCGGCGTTCTCGACGCCGTCTCCCGGAACTTTCGGCACGGGGCGCGGGCGGCCGGTCTCTTCGAGATCGGGCGGACGTTCGGAAAATCCGGCGACCCCGCCCGGCCCGAGACCTTCGAGTCCCGCCGCTTCGCCTTCGCGCTCGCCGGCGACGCGCGGCCGCACTGGAGCGTTCCGGTCGGCGCGCGGCCGGCGGACTTCTTCGACGCCAAGGGCCTCTTCGAGCGGCTTCTCGAGCCCTGGATCGCGCCGGAGGCGCTCCGCTGGAAGCCGTTTGCCGCGGCGGCGTTCGGCGCCGGCGGCGCCGCGCTCTGCGAGACCGCGGATGGCCTCCTCGTGGGAATCGTCGGGCTCGTCTCGGAGTCCGAACGCGAGACGCGGCGGCTGCCCGAGAGAGTCGCTGCGGGCGAAGTCGTCGTCGAGGCGATCCCGACGGAGGGAAGGGCGGTGCGCTTCCGCGGGTACTCGGCCTTTCCGCCGATCGTGGCCGACCTCTCCTTCGCGCACCTCCGCTCGCTCCCGTGGGAAGAGATCGAGGCGTTTGCCCGCGGGCTCTCGCTCGCCGACCTCGAGTCGTTGAAGATCCTCGACCGCTACGAAGGCCCCGGGGTCGCCGAGGGAGAGGTCAAGACGACGGTTCGCCTGACTTTCCGTTCGCCCGAGCGCACGCTCGAGCAGGAGGAAGTCAATCGCGAACGCGACCGGCTCGCGAACGCGCTCCACGAGAGGTTCGGCGCCGTCATTTGAGATAGGTTTCGCGTTCATGGACACGAGCCGCATCTTCGACACCCTCGATCGGAAGGTCGAAAAGCTCCTGGGCCGCTTGGAGACGCTCGAGACGGAGAACGAGAAGCTCAAGACGGACCTCGCCGCCGCACGGCGCGCCGAAAGGGATGCGGCGGACTCCCGCGGAGCCGTCGAGAAGCTGAAGGCGGATCTCGCCGCGGCCCGGCGGGCCGAGAAAGAGGCGGGGGAGTCGCGTGGCGCGCTCGAGCGGCTCGAGCGCGATCAGGACGCCGTCCGCGAGCGGCTCGAGAAGGTGATCGCCACCCTTGAGGCGGTGGAGAAGAAATCCTAGGAGATCAGAGCGACAGGTCAGATTCCGTCGTCCCCGGAGGTCCCAGCTTTTCGAAAACGAGCGTCACGGGCCCCAGTCCGATGGCGTCGCCGTCTTCGAGCTCTTCCGGAGAATCGATGGGCTTTCCGGCGCGAAAAGTGCCATTGCGACTGCGAAGGTCCTCGAGCACTGCCGTCGCGCCCCGGATCGAGATCCGCGCGTGCCTCCGCGAAACCGAGGCGTGATCGATACGGACCTGCGCGTCCGGGTCTCGACCGATGACGTTCTCTCCCTCGGCGAGCGCAAACGTCCTCTTTCCAAGAACGAGTCGAAAACGGGGAGTGCCCGGGAGCTCGTCCGCTCGCTCGTCTATGGCATCGCCGGAGAAGGCGTACCCGAACCCGTGAACGGTCCGCAGCAATTCCGATTCTCGAGCCCGGTCTCCGATCGCCGCCCGGATTTCCGTCACGGCGTTCGTGAGCGTCGATTCGGATAGGAAGCTCTGCCCCCAGACTGCCCTCTGGATCTCGTCTTTCGACAGAGCCTTCGGCGCCCTGCGGAGCAGAAGTTCGAGAAGACCATAAGCCTTCGGAGAGAGGTGGACCGGGCGCCCCGCGCGAAGAAGTTGGCGAGTGTCCGAGTCGAGGACGCAATCTCGAAAGCGCTTTCGCATCGGGCGCGGGAAAAAGGTTGCGAAATCGTTCGGAACTCGGGAGGACTTCCAACCTGACCGAGCCGCACTCTCGATTCTAGGTTCGACCGGCCGTTCGAAGCAAAAACGCGAGCGATCGGCTCGGCGGGCTCGAAAGAGAGGTAGCGATGCGAAGCAGAGTGTTTCGGTTTCCGACCGGGATCGTGCTCTTCGGGTTCGTGGGTGCGGCGTTGATCGCCCAGAGCTCTCTCGCCGAGGACCCCCTCTCCTGGGGACCGGAGACGCCCAACTTCAACTTGGAGGTCGTCCTGCGCGGCGAGGCGGTCGGCTTCGGTCTCGTGAAGTTCCGCCAGCCCAATGACGACGTTCTCGTCGTCCATCTCGACACCTGGGTGCGCGACCTCGCACCCAACACGAGCTACCTTCTCCAGCGCGCGGTGGACGTCAACGTCGACGACGACTGCACGAGTACGGCCTGGCTGACCCTGGGCAAGGGGGCGCAAGCGCAGTCGATCACGACGGACGAGACCGGCGCCGGCCGGGAAGAGCTCTTCCGAAGCGTGGCTGCGTTCCCTGTCGGCTCGGAGTTCGACATCCACTTCCGAGTGATCGAAGAGGCGACCTCGGCGGTCGTGCTGACGAGCAGGTGTTATCAGTTCACGATCAGTCAGTGACCCAATGGAGGTGACGGGCGGTGGCACTCTTTCTCCGAAAACGATTCCGGTCTCGAGCTTCTCTCAGGCGGGAAGCCCGACTTTTCTGACGAGCTGCACGAATCGAGGATCGGTGCGAACGGAGTCCCATCGCGGATCGCGCTTCAACCAGACGAGCCAGTGGGATCGCTCCCGGTACGCGTCCTCCAGGTGCACGAGGGCGCGTTCTTTTTCGCCCAGGCCGGCGTCCACGACGGCGATGGCGTAGCTGGACGCGTACTTTCCCTGGCGGTTAAGGTCGGCGAACTCCTTCAAAATCTCTTCGGCCTCCTTCCGCCTTCCGAGCAAGCCGTAGAGAAATCCGGCTGCCGCCATCGCCGGTGTCCACGTGCGCAGTTCGCCGATCTGTCCGATCTCGGCCTCGGCCTCGGCGTACTTGCCCTGGGACGTGTAGATGCGGACCAGCCAGAAGTGACCGAGGGGGAATTTCGGGTTCATCTCGAGAGCGGTTCGAACCGATTTCAGCGCGCCGCCGACGTCACCGTAGTAATAGAGGATGTAGGCCTGATCGGTATGGATCGGTACCGATAGCGGATCGAGACTCTTGGCGGTGGCGATCTCACGCGCTGCTTCCGGCTGCGGCCGCTCCATCGCCGTGAGAAGGTACGCGTACCATTGGTGGGCCGTCGCCGAGTTTCGGTTGAGTTCGATCGCGCGACGATATTCGCGTTCCGCTCCCGCGAAGTCCCAGTCGTAGTACATCCGGGCAAAGCCGAGCGAGGCGTGCGCCTCCGCGAGGTTCGGGTCGAGCTCCAGCGCCTTCTGGGCGGCGGCCTTGGCTCGGGGAAAGGAGTCGTCCGGCGACACGATGCTGGCGTAACCCAATTGCGCGTAGCAGTCGGCCATCCCGGCGTATGCGGGCGCGTACGTCGGGTCCGCGTCGATCGACTCCTGGAAGAGCCGAATCCCCTCGCGCAGGCTCGCTTCACCTCTCTTGTTCCAGGCGTGTCGCCCGCGCACGTAGGCATCGTAGGCGGCCGGAATGACCGGACGCATCGCCGCCGCGAGTCCCGCCTCGGCCGAGGGCGTGAGCTTCTCTCCGATCTCTCGCGCGACCGCTTGCGCGACCTCACCCTCCAGGGCCAGGATCTCCTTCAGGTCTCGTTCGTAGCTGTTGGCCCAGATGTGTCGATCGCTCGATCCGTCGATGAGCTGAGCCGTCACCTTGACGCGATCGCCTTCCCGGGCCACGGAGCCTTCGATGAGGGTGTCCACACCGAGCTCCCGAGCGATGTCCGGGATTCTCTTCTTGGTCTGCTTGTAGCCCATGATCGAGGTTCGCGACGTCACTCGGAGACTGCCGAGCTTCGAAATCCTCGTGATCAGCTCCTCCGTCAACCCGTCGGCGAAGTACTCCTGCCCGGGATCACCCGACAGGTTCGCGAACGGCAGGACGGCCAGCGACCGGGTGCGGGTCGCCCCGCCCCGAAACAGGCGACCCCGCAAGCCTCCGGGATCGAGGACCAGAATTGCGGCGACTGCGAGGACGAGAGTCACGACCGCTCCGATCCAACGCCGGCGATGCGTCGGCATCGGGGCAGGGATCTCGCGGACGCCGGTCGGAGCCGTGGCGCTTCCCAGGATCTCCCGCAGCGCGAAGGCCAGATCCCGCGCCGACTGGAACCGCTCGTCCGGGCTCTTCTCGAGGCAGCGCCGCACCACTCCGTCGACGCCCGAGGGAACCGATCTGACGGACTCGGAGACCTCCTTCGGATGGTCACGCAGGATCGAGGCGAGGGTCTCGGCCGCGGCCTTCTCGCGGAAAGCCCGCCGGCCGGTCAGCATCTCGTAGAGCACGCAACCGAGGGAGAAAATGTCGCTCCGCGCATCCGCCGGTTCGCCGCGCACCTGCTCGGGCGACATGTAGCCGACCGTTCCCAGTACCGCTCCGGGCTCTGTCGCCGGGGCCAGCACCGTCGGGCGGGCCGTTTCTTCGGCTCCCGAGACCTCGTCCTGTCGGGCGAGTCCGAAGTCGAGGATCTTGACGATTCCCTCTCGCGTCAGGAAGACGTTCGCCGGCTTCAGATCGCGGTGGACGATCCCCCGGGCGTGGGCCGAGGCGAGGCCGTCGGCAACCGCGGCGCCGATCTCGAGCGCTTTTTTCCAGGGAAGCTCTTCACGGGCAAGTCGGCGATCGAGCGACTCGCCCTCGAGCAGCTCCATGACGGCGAAGGCGAGCCCGCTCTCGCGACCGAAATCGTGGATGGCGAGTATGTTCGGATGGGAGAGCGCGGCGACGGCTCGGGCTTCCCTTTCGAATCTCGCGAGGGCGCGTGGGTTATCCGCGAGCGATTCGGGCAAGATCTTGATCGCCACTTCCCGGCCGAGGCGCGCGTCCCGGGCGCGGAACACTTCCCCCATTCCGCCGGCCCCGATCGGTGCGAGGATTTCATAGGGGCCCAGATGTACGCCTTTTTCGAGTTTCACGGGACGTCCGGTATCGAGATTGTATTCGGGCGCTTCTCCGGCGGGTCTCGCATGCCTGCTGTGCGTAAACCGTTGACTCCGAAGGGTTGGCGAAACTACACTCAGCCACTGAAAGGAGTCATCCCGGATTTACCGCAGTGGACAGACGGGGAGGTAGCGTGACGCAGGTCGAGATCTTCGGGCAGACCTACAACGTCCGGGCCGAAGGGGACTCGACCTACATTCATGACCTCGCCCGCCTGGTCGACTCGCGTATGAAAGAAGTGGCTGAAAGAACGGCGACGGTGGACACGACGAAGATCGCCATCCTCGCCGCCCTGAACATCACGGACGATCTTTACCAGGCGGAGAAACGTCGAACGGGCGAGCCGGTGGACTTTCGAGTCCGGGCGGAGCGCCTGATTCGAAAACTGGACGACGCCCTGGGCAGCTGAAGCGAGGCGTCGGCGACCCCGAGGCTCTCGGGGAACACGAATGAAACGAGCGGAACGTTGAAACAAGGAACGGTTTTCCCCATCCAGAACCCTCGTCGGAAGAGTCGCTTCCGGAAAATCGTGTAGCCGCGTCCCGACTTCGGCGCCCTCGGACATGGGGGAGCCGAGCATGAACACATCCATCGCGATCCCGATCGCGGCGGCAGTCCTCGCCGTTGCGTTCGCCCTGGTCGCGTACTTCCTGCTCCGCGCCAAGGTCCGGCGTGAGCGGGCCGAGATCCGCGTCGAGGCCGACCGAGTCCTGGCCGAGGCGAACAAGGCGGCGGAGGGCCGCCTGCGGGAAGCGGCAATCGAGGCCAAGGAAAAGGTCCTCGCCGCCCAGGTCGAGTTCGACAAGAACATCCAGGTCCGTCGGCAGGAGGTCGCGGCCCTGGAGAAGCGGGTCGCCCAGAAGGAAGAGAACCTCGACCGGAAGCTCGCCCAGCAGGAGAAGCGCGAAGAGGAGTTCGCCCGCAAGGAGCGGGCCCTGGGCGAGGCCCAGAAGGGGGTCGAGCGGTCCCAGGCGGACGCCCAGCAACTGATCGAGGAGCAGCAGAGACGGCTCGAGCAGATCTCCGGCCTGACGGCGGCCGACGCGAAACGGGACCTCATCCGCTCGATCGAGAACGAAGCGCGGGTCGAGGCAGCGGGGATCATGCGGCGCATCGAGGAGGAGGCGGTCGAGCAGGCGACGCAGAAGGCACGTCACCAGATCGGAATGGCGATCCAGAGGCTCGCCTCGGACACCGTCATCGAGGCCACCGTCTCGGTCGTCGAGCTTCCCTCGGACGACCTGAAGGGCCGCATCATCGGCCGCGAAGGGCGCAACATCCGCGCGCTCGAAGCGGCCACGGGAGTCGACCTCATCATCGACGACACCCCGGAGGCGATCGTCATCAGCGCGTTCGAGCCGATCCGCCGGGAGGTTGCCCGGCTCGCCCTGGAGAAGCTGATCGTGGACGGGCGGATCCATCCGGCGCGGATCGAGGAGGTCGTGGAGAAGGTCCGCTCCGAGCTGTGGGAGAAGATCCGGCAGGAGGGGGAGGCGACCGCTCTCGAGTTCTCGATCCCGGACCTGCACCCCGAGCTGATCAAGCTTCTCGGCCGGCTGAAGTACCGGACCTCGTACGGTCAGAACGTGCTCCAGCATTCCAAGGAGGTCGCCTGGCTCGCATCGAACATGGCGGGGGAACTCGGCGCGAAGTCGGAAATCGCGAAACGGGCCGGGCTCCTGCACGACATCGGGAAAGCGATCGACCGGGAGATGGAAGGCACCCACCTCGAGCTCGGCCGGGAGGTCCTGAAGAAGTTCGGCGAGAGCGACGAGGTGATCCACGCGATGGAGTGTCACCACGGCGACTACGAGCCGCGGTCCCTGGAGGCCGTGCTCGTCAACGGCGCCGACGCGCTTTCCGCCGCCCGTCCCGGCGCACGGCGGGAGATCCTCGAGACATACGTGAAGCGGCTCGAGAAGCTCGAGCACATCGCCGACGGCTTCAAGGGAGTGCAGAAGGCGTTCGCGATCCAGGCCGGCCGGGAGCTTCGCATCATCGTCGAGGCGAACCGGGTGACCGATGACGAGGCGCTCTGGCTCTCCCGCGACATCGCGCGCAAGATCGAGGCGGAATTGCAGTACCCGGGACAGATCAAGATCACCGTGATCCGCGAGACGCGGTCGGTCGAGTACGCCCGATGACCCGGGAAACGGGAAACGGGAAACGGGAAACGGACGAGAGCAGGCCCCCTTCGTTTTCCGTTTTCCGTTTTCCGTTTTTCGTCCGATGAACATCCTCTTCATCGGCGACGTCGTCGGCTCACCGGGCCGCCGCGCGCTCGAGCGGGGGCTTCTGCCTCTGATCGACCGGCGCAAGGTGGACTTCACGATCGTCAACATCGAGAACGCGGCGGGCGGCTTCGGGCTGACCGTCGAGCTCTTCGAAGAGCTCTCGAAGCTGCCGATCGACGTGTTCTCGTCGGGCAACCACATCTGGGACAAGAAGGAGATCTACGACGTTCTGAACTCGTCGGACCGGCTGCTGCGCCCGGCCAACTATCCGCCGGGCAACCCCGGCCGCGGCGTGACCGTGCAGACCACGGCGTCCGGCGTTCCCGTGGGCGTGGTAAACCTGCAGGGGCAGGTGTTCATGCCGGCTCACTGCGACTCACCGTTTCGCGCCGCCGACGACGAGCTCGCGCGGCTGAAGGACGTGAAGGTGATCGTCGTCGACATGCACGCGGAGGCGACGTCCGAGAAGGTCGCGATCGGCTGGTATCTCGACGGGCGCGTGTCCGCGGTCCTCGGGACGCACACCCACGTGGCGACCGCCGACGAAACGCTCCGCCCGGCGGGCACCGCCTATCAGACCGACGTGGGAATGACCGGCGCCTACGAGGGCATCATCGGATTCGCTCGCGACCGGGTCATCGAGAAGTTCCTCGCGCAGACCCCGAAGGCGTTCGAGACCGCCCGGCGCGACATCCGACTGAGCGGCACGCTGGTGGAAGTGGATCCGGACACCGGACGGGCCACCGGGATCGAGAGGATTCAGGTCAAGGTCGAATGAAAACGTCGGGAAACGAGAAACGGGAAACGGGAAAGGAAGGGGCCCGGCTCCGTTCCGTTTTTCGTTTTTTGTTTTCCGTTTCCCGGCTCCGGTTATGACCAGAGAAAAGCTTTCCGCGATCGTCACTTCCTTCAACGAAGAGGTGAACATCCGCGAGTGCCTCGAGAGCCTCGCTTTCGCCGACGAGGTCCTGCTCGTCGATTCCTTCTCGACGGATCGCACGCTGGAGATCGCCCGCCAGATTCCCGGGGTCCGCATACTCCAGCGTGAGTACTTCGGCTCCGCCGCCCAGAAGAACTGGGCGATGGACCAGACGCTCCATCCGTGGATTCTGATCGTCGACGCCGACGAGCGAGTGATGCCCGCGCTCGCGCGCGAGATCGTGGACCTGCTCGAGCGCGGCCCCTCCGCCGACTACTACTCGATCCGGCGCCGCAACCTCTTTCTCGATCGCCTCATCCGGCACTCCGGCTGGTCGACCGACAAGGTCGTGCGCCTCGTGCGGCGCGGCGCGGCGCGTTATCCGAAGCGCCGGGTCCACGCCGACATCCGGCCGGAAGGACACGTGCCCACGCTCGACCACGCGCTGCTCCACTACACGTTCCGTTCGCTGGGGCAGTACCTCGAGAAGCTCCACCGATACGCGGAGTGGGGCGCCGCCGACGCCTACCGGAAAGGCAAGCGACCCGGCGCGATCCCGCTCTTTTTCCGGCCGGCCTGGCGGTTCGTGCGCATGTACGTTTTCCAGGCGGGATTTCTCGACGGGCGCCACGGGCTGGTACTCTGCACCCTTCAGGCGTACGGCGTGTTCCTCAAGTGGGCGAAGCTCTGGGAATGGCGGCGGTTCGAGAAGAACGGCTGGAAATTCGAGCTTCCCGCCTACGACGATTCCGATGAGACCTGGCGCGGCGCTCCGCTGGAGTCCGCCGGGACGAGCCGTGTTGGGTAAGCCCCCGCTTCCTCTGGCGCCGGGAGACGACGCGCCGGACTTCGCGGTGCCCGACCACACCGGCCGCGTCCGCCGGCTCTCGGATTACCGGGGCCGTCCCGTGGTCCTCTGGTTCTATCCGAAGGCGCAGACCCCCGGCTGAAAGACGGAGGGGCGCGGGTTCCGCGACCTCGCCGCGCGGTTCGAAGAGGTGAACGCGCAGATCCTCGGGATCTCCTTCGACTCCGTGAAGAGCAACGCCGCCTTCGTCGCGAAGGAGGGCTTTCCGTTTCCACTTCTCTGCGATGAGCGCCGCGAGGCGGGTCTCGCCTACGGCGCCTGCGATTCCCCGACCGCGCGCACCGCGCGCCGGATTTCTTACGTGATCGACGAGAACGGGAAAATCGCCGCGGCTTATCCGTCGGTCTCTCCCGCCTCCCATGCCCGCGAGGTCGCGGGCTTTCTCGCGAGCAGGCGCGCATAGAGCTCCCGCGCCGCGCGCGCGAAAGGCTCCGCTCCGAAGCCGAGCGCCCGCTTCCGCGCGCGCTCTCCCATCCGGCGTCGCTCCGCCGGATCGCTCCGCAGGCGCTCGAGGGCGATCGCGAGGTCCGCGGGCCGCGGGGCGACGAGGCCCTCCTCTCCGTGCGACACGAGGTCCTCGACCCCCGGCACATCGAGAGCGACCACCGGGATGCCCGAAGCCATGGCCTCGAGGATCGCGCGCTGCCCCTGCTCCGAGCCCGACGCGGGGAAGAGGAAAACGTCCATCACGCGGTAAAGCTCCGGGAGATCGTCTTCCGCGTAGCCGGTCCAGAAGTTCCGCGAGGCCGTGCCGAAGAGGGCCGCCCGCCGTTCGAGCTCGGGACGGAGCTCCCCCTTCCCGACGTGGACGAGCACGACTTCCGCCGGCAGAGTCGAAGTGACCTCGATGGCCTCGCGGTGCCCGCGGCCCCGCGCGAGCTTTCCGACGGTACCGACGACGAAACTCCCATCCGGTACGCCGAGCGATCGGAGGCGCTCGATCGGTTTCGCGCCCGGGACGAAGCGATCCGCGTCCACGACAGGGGAGTGGACGGGTCCCTCTTTTCCGAACCGTCCCGCGATCGCGCGGTTCGCGAACACGAAGGCGTCGGTTGCGCGGAAGAGCATGCGTGCGAGCGGGTCCCGACGCGCGTGGGCCACGTTGTGGAAGGTGCGGGCGAGGAGGGGACACGACGTCCCGATCCCGCGCCGGGCGGCCGCGGCCGCATAATGGTCGTGCGACGTGTGACAGTGCACGACGTCGAAGCGTTCACGGGAGAACGTCCCCCGGAGGGTGCGCACGTCCCGGAAATAACGGAACGGTTCGCGCCCCGGCGAAAGAAGAGGTCTCGCCCATCCGAGCGGAAGAAGCCGGGCCTCGAGCGGGCTCGCGCGGACGAAGCCGAACTGCGCCTCGATTCCGGCGCCGACGAGCGCGGCAGTCTGGTCGAACACCACCGCCGCCGCTCCGGTCCACTTCTCGCCGGAGACGAGGTGGAGGATGCGCATGGCGG
The DNA here is from genome assembly GCA_035763965.1 of Thermoanaerobaculia bacterium. GTDB lineage: Bacteria > Acidobacteriota > Thermoanaerobaculia > UBA5066 > Gp7-AA6 > Gp7-AA6. Next base: position 11,734 of record DASUAD010000433.1, read on the forward strand.
GAAAGTATCAGCAGAGCTAAACTCGCCGTTCATGGCCGTCGATCCGGAGCTGCTGGCGATTCTGGTCTGTCCGAAGACCCGTGGCCCGCTCGAGCTCGTCGACCTCTCCGACGCGACGCGTCGCGCGCTCGTCGAGAAGTACCGCGAGAAGTTCCGGGACGAAGAGCCGGTCGTCACCCAGGGGCTCTATTCGAAAGAGGCGGACCTCGTCTACCCGATCGTCTCGGACATTCCGGTGATGCTGATCGACGAGGCCCTGCCCGCCTCGGCGGGCGTGCGGCGTGAGACGTAAGACGCACGAGCAAGGGTGAGACTCCGAAAACTTCTCTTTCCCCTGCTCGTCACCTTCGCCCTCGTCTCCTCGCAGATCTCCGCGGCTTACGCTCTCTTCGTCCTTCTCGCCGCGGGGTGGATCGCGGCCGGTTGGCGCGCGGAGAGCTTCCGGCGCGCGCTCACGCATCCGCTGACGGCGCTCGCGGGCGTCTACGCACTCCTGGTCGCCCTGTCCGTCCTCTTTTCCGTCGATCCCCGCGCGAGCCTGCGTGCGATCCCCTCTCTCTCCCTCCTTCTCCTCGTGCCGATCACGATCGACCTCGTCGACACGCCGCGCCGCGCCCGGGCGATCCTCTTCGCGGCGGCCGCGAGCGGAACGGCGATGGCGCTCTTCGGACTTGTCCAGCTCGCGCGCGACGGCGCGACCCTGGAGAACCGGATTCACGCGAACCTCTCCCACTACATGACGCTCTCGGGGCTGACCCTGATCGCGGGATGCGTTCTCCTCGCGTTTCTCTTCGAGGGACGGGGTCGGACGCGCTGGTGGGGCGCCGCTGCTCTCATCCCGCTCTCGGCAATGGTCTTCACCCTGACGCGCGGCGCGTACGTGGGAGCGGTCGCGGCGGTCACGGCGTATCTCACGCTCCGGCGTCCGCGCGGGCTCCTTCTCGTCGCGCCCGCGCTCGTCGCGGTCTTCTTTCTCTTTCCGCCGGACGTCCGCCGCCGCGCCGCCTCCATCGTCGATCCGACGGACACGACGAACCGGGACCGGATCGCGATGGCGCGAGCCGGCGCGCGCATGATCGCCGATCGTCCGATCTTCGGGCTCGGTCCGGAAATGGTCAAGCCGTACTACACGCTCTACCGCGATCCGGACGCACCGCGCTGGAGGGTTCCGCATCTGCACGACAACGTCCTGCAGATCGCGGCCGCGAGCGGTGTGTTCGCGGCCGGGGCTTATCTCGCGCTGCTCGCGCTGTTCTTCGCGCGGGCGGGCCGTCTTCTGCGGGTCGAGCGAGATCCCGGGCCGGGCCTCTCCGCCTCCGCGGCGTTTCTCGCCGTGGCCGCGGTATCGGTCGCCGGCCTCTTCGAGTACAACTTCGGCGACAAGGAAGTATTGATGGCCACCTTGCCGTTGCTCGCGCTGCCGTTCAGCCGGGCGATGGCGAAACGCGAGGAGTCCGGGGCCGCGAGTCGGGAGACCCGCGTCGCCGCCGCCCTCGAGCCGATCTTCGAGCCCGGGCGCCGGATACAATCTTGAGTCGCATGCTGCGTCCCGTGCCCGCCGCCGCTCCGCCGCGCCCCTACACGGTCTCGGAGATCCTGGCCGAGGTCGCCGGGACCCTGCGGACGTCCTGGCGCGACATCTCCGTCGTGGGCGAGATCGGGCGATTCGAGATCCGGGGCGGCCACGGGTACTTCACCCTGAAGGACCGCACCGGCTGCATCAACGCGATCATCTTCGCCTCGGAACGCGAGCGGATTCCTTTCCGGATCGAGCCGGGTCTCGAGGTCGTCGCGCGCGGCTCGCTCGACCTCTGGGCGCCGCAGGGGAAGTTCCAGCTGAAGGCGTACGATCTCGAGCCGGTCGGCGCGGGCGCTCTCCAGCTCGCGTTCGAGCAGCTGAAGGCCCGGCTCGCGGCCGAAGGTCTCTTCGATCCGTCCCGCAAGCGCCGCATCCCCGTCTTTCCCCAGGCGATCGGGCTCGTGACCTCGCCCGAGGGCGCCGCGATCCGCGACATCCTGAACGTGATCCGGCGACGCCACGACGGACTCGCGATCACGATCTATCCGGTGCGCGTTCAGGGTGCGGGCGCGGCCGCGGAGATCTCGGAAGGGATCCGCGCGTTCAACCGGCGCGGCGGTTTCGACGTGCTGATCGTGACGCGCGGCGGCGGCTCGCCGGAAGACCTCGCCCCCTTCAACGACGAGAGGGTTGCGCGCGCTCTCGCCGCGTCCCGGATCCCGACGATCTCGGCCGTGGGTCACGAGACGGACGTCACGATCTCCGACCTCGCCGCGGACCTGCGGGCTCCGACCCCGTCGGCCGCGGCCGAGCTCGTCGTCGAGAGAAAAGACGAAATGCGGAGACGCGCCGACGGCTGGCGACTCCGGGTCGAGCGGGCGATCAAATCCCGGCTCGCCCTCGGCCGTGCGCGCGTCGCGGAGATCTCCCGGGCGGAAGGGCTGCTGCGGTTCCGATACCGGCTGCGCGAGCGGGAGGAACGTATCGCGCAGAGCTTCACGGCCGTGCGGGGAGCGCTCGAGCGGCGTCCCGCGCGCGACGCGGCCCGCCTCGAGCGGGCGCTCGCGGTTCTCGCCGCCTTTCCGCGCGTCGCCGAGCTCGCGCGCAAGCGCGATGCGGCGGCGCACTGCCGGCAGGCACTCGAGGACCGGATGGCGCGGGCGCTGGAGTGGCGAATCGACGCGCTGACCGATTTCACCGAGAAGCTCGCGCTCGTGAACCCCTTCGCGATCCTCGCACGTGGATACGCCGTCGCCTACCGGGAAGGCACGAAGACGCCGCTTCTGTCGGCGAAGAAGGTTCGAAGCGGCGAGCGCATCCGCGTCCGGCTCCACGAGGGGGAGCTGCAGGCCGTCGTCCGGGGCGAGACGCGCCCCGCGGAGAAGAGGGAGCGAAGGAAGAGCGCCGCGGGCGATCCCTTCGACTTCGGGCCGCTCTTCTCGACCGACGAGGAGGAGAAATGACGGCACGCACAGGCCGGAAGGAGCGCAGCTTCGAGGAGGCGATGGAACGCCTCGAGGCGATCGTGACCGAAATCGAGTCCGACGAGCTGGGTCTCGAGCGACAGTTCGACCTCTTCAAGGAGGGGATGGCGCTCGCCCGGTTCTGCGACGCGAAGTTGAAGGAAGTCCAGAAGTCCGTCGAGCTCGTCCTGAAGGAATCGGGCGAGGAGTGGAAGACGGTCGCCTTCGAGGCGGGACAGGTCTCCGGCGAGGACTCGGACGACGACGACCGCGACTGAAGGAACGGCCAGAGGAGCAATCGCCGCCTACCTCGCCGCGCGCCGGGAGACGATCGACGCCGAGCTCGATCGGCTCGTGCCGCCCGAGTCGGCCTGGCCGCCGACGCTCCACCGCGCGATCCGGCACAGCCTGTTCGCCGGCGGCAAACGGTTTCGTCCGATTCTTTGCCTCGCCGCGGCCGAGGCGCTCGGCGCCCCGACCGGTCTCGCGCTCGCGCCCGCGTGCGGCCTGGAGCTCGTCCACACGTACTCGCTCGTCCACGACGATCTGCCCGCGATGGACGACGCGCCGCTGCGGCGGGGCAAGCCGACGGCGCACGTCGTCTTCGGCGAGGCCGTGGCGATTCTCGCGGGAGATGCCCTTCTGACGCTCGGCATCGCGATCCTCGCGCGTCACCCGGAAGGGGAGCGTTACGCCGCGGTCAAGGTCGAGATCGTGAAAGTCGTGACCGAAGCGGTCGGGAGCCGGGGAATGATCGCCGGGCAGGTGGCGGACCTCGAACAGACCGGCGAGGGCAGCCCCCTCAACCCGGCCCTCTCCCGTGGGGAGAGGGAGAAAGCGCTTCTGGCGATCCACGAGGCGAAGACCGGAAGGCTGATCCGCGCGGCGCTCGCCGCGGGAGGGCTTCTTGCATTCGCTACGCCGTCGGCGCTCGCGACGCTCGACGCCTACGGACGCGCTCTCGGGCTCGCCTTCCAGATCAAAGACGACCTGCTCGACGTCGAGTCGGACTCCACGGCGCTCGGCAAGCGGGCGGGTGCCGACGCAGCCGCGGACAAGCTCACCTTCCCCGCGGTCTTCGGCCGGGAGCGCTCCCACGCGATGCTCGACGAGAAGATCCGGGAGGCGGTCGCGGCCGCGCGGGAGCTGGCCGGCGGCGGCCGGCTCGCCGAGCTCGCCCGCTTCGTGGGCGAGCGATCTTCCTGAGAGGTTCTCGTCCCATGCGCGGCTTCGTCCAGACCGCGGTCGGCCGGTTCGAGGACCGCGAGCTGCCGCGCCCTTCGGCCGGCCCCGGTGAAGTGGTGCTCCGGGTCCGTGCGGCGTTGACGTGCGGCACGGACGTGAAGCTCCTCGAGCGGGGGCACCCGAAGATCGCGCTTCCCGTCACGATGGGACACGAGGCCTGTGGCGAGATCGTGGAAGTCGGCCCGGGCGTCGAGGGCTTTGCCGCGGGCGATCGGGTCGTGCCGGGCATCTCCGGACCGTGCGGCGCGTGCCCGGAGTGCCGAGGCGGGCTCGAGAATCTCTGCGCGATCGGACACTCGGATCGGACGTGGGGCGCGTTCGCCGAATTCCTGCGCGTTCCGGCGGGCGTCGTCGCCCGGAACCTCCACGCGGTGCCCGAGGGTCTCTCCGACGAGGTCGCGGCGTTTCTCGATCCCCTCGCGTCGGTGGAGCACGGGTGGAACCGCCTCGCTCGCGCGGCGGAACCGCGCGCGATCCTCGTGTACGGCGCCGGCGCGCTCGGGCTGCTGTGGGCGGC
>DASUAD010000434.1:0-3700 GCA_035763965.1 Thermoanaerobaculia bacterium
CCGTCAGCCGCGCGGAAGTCAATGCCGGAACGCGAGACCGCGACGGCGAGCACCACGTCCGCGAGCCCGTGCACCTTGCAGTGAGGGATCGCGAGACCCCCGCCCAGGCCGGTCGTTCCGATACGCTCGCGCTCGATCAAGCGCCGCGCGAGGTCTTCGGCGTCCTTGACGACCCCGGCGCGCGAGAGACCGGCGGAGAGCTCGCCGAGTGCTTCCTCGACCGTCGTCCCGCCGAGGTCGGGAAATATCAGGCGTTCGTCGACGAGCCGCGGAAAAAGACGGCTGTCGCCCACGCTCATCCGCGGCGGATCAGCATTGGATCAGGCCGAAGTTCCCATCGCGGCGCTTGTAGAGGACGGAGATCTTCTCCGTGCCGGAGTCCCGGAACACGAGGAACTCCTGGCGGGATCCCTCGATCCGGAGGAGCGCTTCCTCGGGGCTCATCGGTTTGACCGCGAGACGGCTCGCCCGGACGATCCGACGCTCGGGGGCGCCTGCCACGGCGGCCGGCTTCGGCTGGCGCAGCGGGAGCTCGGCCGCAGCCCCGGGCGGCAGGAGCCGGGGAGAGCTGCGGTCGTTGCGCTTGCGCCGCTTCTCCGAGTCCTTCTTGGCCTGCGCGTCGATCTTCTCGAAAGCGAGCGCGACGGCTGCCCGGGGGTTCGCCGTGTACTCGTGCGCATTCCAGCGCCGCCGGCGGTACGTGGCGAAGATCTCCGCGCCGAATCGATGCCTCTCCTGCGAGAGCACGACGCGCACCGTGGCGGGCCCTCCGAGATGACGCTCCAGGCGCTGCGTCCGCTCGCGGGCCAGATTCATCAACGACGGCGTGACCTCCACGTTCCGACCGGTGCATTCGACGGCCATCATCCCTCCATGACGGAAGATTTCGGGGGTGCGAGCCGATCCCGAAGCGGATCCCCTCAAAAAGACTGTTTTCGCTGCGACGACGACGGGATTCGGAGCTCCTCACGGTACTTCGCCACGGTCCGACGGGCAATCTGGATCCCCTCCGCGCGAAGCTTCTGCATGATCCGCGCATCGGAGTGGGGCCGCGTCGCGTCCTCGTCCGAGACGATTTTCGCGATCTTGCTCTTGATCGAGAGCGACGACACCTCGCTGCCCTGCGTCGAGTCGATCCCGCTGTGGAAGAAGTACTTCATCGGGAAAAGCCCGCGGGGCGTATGGATGTACTTGTTCGATACGACGCGCGACACGGTGGACTCGTGCATTCCGATGTCGTTCGCGACGTCGCGCAGGACGAGCGGTCGCAGGTGCTCGATCCCGTTCTCGAGGAACGCGCGCTGGTGCCGCACGATCGAATCGGCAACCTTGTAGATCGTGCGCTGGCGCTGGTCGAGGCTCTTGATCAACCACACCGCGGACCGCATCTTGTCGCGAAGGTACGTGGCGGCTTCCTCACCGATGGCGCCGTTTCCGCCGCGAAGCATGCGGCGGTACGCCGCGGAGATGCGCAGCTTCGGCAGTCCGTCTTCGTTCAGCTGGATCACGTACTCGTCGCCGATCTTGCGCACCGCGACATCCGGTTCGACGTAGATGGTGCGCTCGTCGGAATACTTCCGGCCCGGCTTGGGCTCGAGGTTCTTGATGATCTCGACGACGGCCTGGAGTTGCGAGAGCCCGACGTTGAGCGTTCGCGAGAGCGGCGCGAACTGGCGGTTCAGAAACTCCCCCCAGTGCTGCGTGATCACCTTCTCGATGAGCTGGTTCTCGATGCCGAGACTCCGAATCTGCATCATCAGACAGTCGGGAAGGTCGAAGGCGCCGACGCCGGGAGGGTCGAAGGAGCGAACCAGGGCCAGCGCGCGTTCGACGTCCGGCTCGCTCTGGTAGCCGGCGGCCCGGATCTCCTCGCGCGAGACGCGCAGATAGCCGTCCTCGTCGATGTTGCCGATCAGATACTGCGCGATCTCGCGGACCCCCGGCTCGGCGTCGGCGAGCGCCAGCTGCCAGTTCAGGTACTCGTGGAGTCCCTGCGGCCGGGAGAGCGTGTTTTCGAGCGGTACCTGCTCGCTGTCCTCGTACTGCCGGGGGTTGTAGGCGCTGTCGAGGTAGTCCGAGAAGTAGGAATCGAAGTCGATCTCGTCGAAGGAATCGCGCTCCTTTTCCGGGGCCGCATCTCCGGCCTCGGCTGCGGCGGCCGGAGACTCCGCCTCCTTCTCCTTCGACGGTTCCGCCTCCGCCGACTGCTCCGGCTCGGCCGCGGTCTCCTCCTCCTCCTCGAGGAGCGGGTTCTCGACGATCTCCTGGGTCAGGACGTCCTGGAGCTCGAGCTTCGACATCTGCAGCAGCTTGATCGCCTGCTGCAGCGACGGCGTCATGACCAGACGCTGAGAGAGCTTGAGGTTGAGCTTCTGCTCGAGTGCCATCAGAGGTGAATGTGCCGACGAAATTGCCTAGCGGAGCTGAAACGCCTCCCCCAGATAAATCCTCTTTACGACGGCGTCATTCGACAAGGCAAGCGGCGTGCCAGCCCGCAAAATCTCGCCGGCGTTGATTATATAAGCGCGATCCACGATGGACAAAGTCTCGCGGACGTTGTGATCCGTGACCAGGACTCCGATGCCGGACGAGGCCAGCCGTCGCACGATCGACTGGATGTCGAGCACCGCGATGGGGTCGATTCCGGCGAACGGTTCGTCGAGAAGGAGGAAGTGGGGCGATACGCAGAGGCTCCGGGCGATCTCGACCCGCCGCCGTTCCCCTCCCGAAAGGGTGTACGAGCGATGGCCGCGCACGGCCTCGAGTCCGAACTCCCCGAGGAGCTCGTCGGCGCGCTCGACCTGCGCGGAGTGAGGCAGGTCGAGCGTCTCGAGAATCGCGAGCAGGTTCTGCTCGACGGTCATCTTGCGGAAGACCGAAGGTTCCTGCGGCAGATAGGAGATGCCGGCGCGCGCCCGCCGGTACATTGGAAGCCCGGTCAGATCGCGGTCGCCCAGGCGGACGGTTCCCGCGTCCGGCTCGACCAGTCCGACGACGATCGCGAACGTCGTCGTCTTTCCGGCGCCGTTCGGCCCGAGCAGCCCGACGATCTCCCCCGCGCGGACGTCGATCGAGACGCCCTGTACGACGTTCCGCCCGGCGTAGGACTTGACGAGGCCCTCGGCGAGGAGGCGCGGTGGTTGAGCTTGCAGCTCCGCGGCGGCGTCGGTTGCCTCACCGTCGGCGACGGAAGATCCCTCGCGCTCCTCCGGGGGAAGAGGAAGGATGCGGCCCCGCTTTCTTTCGTCCACTTGCGCAAGGATAGCCCCGGCGGACCGCCCGGGCTCAGTCGGCCTTCGTCTTGTGGATCGTCTCCGTCCTTCCTCCTTCGGGCGCAGTCACTTCGACGTTCTTCCCCCGTCCGGTGATCGTGAGCGTCGAACCGGCCACACGATTGCCGACCGCGTCGGTCACCCGCGCCGGGCTGCCGGTGAGAACGGTCCGGCCTTCGCGCGGAAAGTCTTCGACGCGGTCCGCCGTCGCGGTCCGCCCGGCGGCGCGGTCCTCGAGCGTCACGCCTCCGGTGAGCTCGACCCGGTCGATCTTTCGATCCTTGTCGAATCGAGCGACCCCGCGCGCGCCCGTCGCGCGCCACGAACCCCGGATCACGCTGACCCCGTCCTCGAAGACCGCGGTGGCCTCGCTCTCCCGGTAGATGAGCCGCCGGGCCGTGATGGTCGCCGGCTCTTCTTTCCCCTTC
>DASUAD010000435.1:0-2898 GCA_035763965.1 Thermoanaerobaculia bacterium
AGATCTTGAACGTTCCGGTCTTACGGTCCAGCCGGTTCAGCCCCTCGTAGGTTCCGATCCAGAGGATGACGTCTTTGTCGGTCGCGAAAGCCGTAATGGCGTTGCTCGCCAACGTCGACGGTTCCGACGGATCGACTCGGAAGAGCGCGAAGGAGACCGTCGCAGTGTTCCACTTGTTGACGCCGCCTCCCTGCGTCCCCACCCAAAAGACCCCTCCCCGGTCTTGATAGATCGACATGACGCGGTTGTCGCTCAGGCTGGCCGGATCGCTCGCATTGTGGCGATAAGAAACGAATCCCTCTCGATCCGGCCTCCATTCGTCCAGTCCTCCGCCCGTACCGACCCAGAGAACTCCCGCCTTGTCCTGGGCGATCGCGCGAACACGGTTCTCGCTCAAGCTGCCGGGATTCCGGGGATCGTGCAGGAACCGGTCGAAGGTCTCCGTGTTCCGATCGAATCGATTCAGTCCCCCTTCGTACGTGCCGATCCAGACGACTCCATATCGATCTTCGAAGACCGTGCGGACCCGGTCGTGGCTCAGACTGCGTACGTTGTTCTCGGCGTGACGGTATGCTTTGACCGTTCCGCGCGAACGATCGAACCGGATGAGACCCTCTCCGTCGGTTCCGATCCAGAGGCTTCCCGCCTGATCTTCCGTGATCGAGCGCACCCGGTGGATCTGCGCAGCGCCATCGTGGAAGAGTCGGCCAAACGCTTCCCGACCACGGTAAAAGCGATTGAGGCCTCCATCGGTGCCGATCCAGAGTAAGCCATCACGGGTTTCGTAAATCACGCGGACTCGATCGTTCGCGAGGCTTGCGGCGTCGTTGGGATCGTTCCGGAAATGCGTGAAGGTCTCCGTCTTTCGATTCCATCGATCCAGGCCGCCGCCGTCGGTTCCGACCCAGACTGATCCCGTACTGTCTTCGTGTAGAGCCCAGACGGAGTCGTTGGACAGGCTGTTCGGATCGATCGGGTCGTGCTTGTAGACCGTGAAGGCGTATCCGTCGTACCGGTTCAACCCCTCCTGAGTTCCGAACCACATGAAGCCGCGGGAATCCTGGAGGATGCAGTTTACGGTGCTCTGAGAGAGGCCGTCGTCGAGCGAAAGGTGCTCGAAGCGAACGTTCTTTGTGTCTGCAGAGAGCGAACGGGGCAGGCAAAGGAGGATCGAGAGCGCGACCGCACCTCGAGACAGTCTCCGGAAAGCGAGCGGTCGGCTTGTCATGCGGTCAACGCCGCCGAAACGACGCTCGCGTCGACCTGCACGGAACCGTTCTCGATGTTCAATCCGACCTGGTTCCGAGCCAGCAGACGGCGGAGTCCCTCGGAGGACTGGGACTTCGCGAAAAGGAACCCCTGGACCTCGTCGCAGCCGCTCCGGCGCAGAAAGGCCAACTGCTCTTCGGTCTCCACTCCTTCTGCCACGACTCGGATCCCGAGACAGTGCGCCATGGCGATGACCGCAGAGACGAATGCCTCGTCCTGGCGGTTGTCCGGGATTCTCCGGATGAAAGAGCGATCGATCTTCACCATGTCGACCGGGAACTTCCTCAAGTAGCCGAGCGCGGAAGATCCGGTCCCGAAGTCGTCGATCGCGAGGCTCACTCCGAGCTCCTTCAGCTCGGACAGCTGGCGGAGCGTCGAAGGATCTTCGGCGATGACGCCGTTTTCGGTCAGCTCGAGCTGCAGCTGGCGGCTCGGGAGACCGGTCGTCTCGAGGACTCTGGCGACCTTCGCGGCGAAATTGCTCTGCCGGAGCTGGGATCGCGACGCGTTGACGGAGAGCCGCAATCCGGACAGACCTTCATCCGTCCATTTCCTCATCTGCCGGCACGCCGTCTCGAGAACCCAGCCCTCAATCGGGGTGATGAGGCTGAGGCTCTCCTCCGCGATCGTGATGAACTCCGCCGGCGCGATCGGTCCGAGTCCCGGGCAGTTCCAGCGCAGCAGCGCCTCGGCGCCGACGATCCGTTGACGCTGTATTTCCACGACCGGCTGGTATTCGAGGAACAGCTGGCCGGTCTCGAGCGCCTTTCGAAGGCGGCTCTCGAGATCGATCCTCCTCATGACGGTCTCGTTCATCGCGTCGGTATAGAAGCGATACGAGCCCCGTGCCTGCGCCTTGGCGTGGTGCATGGCGGTTTCCGCGTGCTGGAGAAGGGCCTCCACGTCCGGCGCGTCCGGCGGGTGGACTGCGATGCCGATCGTCGCGGTCAGAAAGATTTCTCTGTCCCCGAGCTGGAGACTCGAGCCGAACGCCTCGAGCAGCCGGGATGCGGCTCGCGCCGCCCCTTCCGGGTATTTCACGTCGCTCAACGCGACGACGAACTCGTCGCTTCCGAGCCGAGCGAGCGCCTTCGGGCCCCTTCCATCGCCGCGGGCGATGAAATCGCTCGCTCGAAGAGTATTTCGCAGCCGTTCCGCGACGCGCTGGAGGACGAAGTCGCCGGTACGGAGCCCCATCGTCTCGTTGACGACCCGAAACCCGTCGATGTCGATGTAGAGGACCGCCACCAGACGGTGCGCGCGCCGCGCCTGGGCGAAGGCCTTATCGAGGAGCTCGCAAAACAGAGCCCGGTTCGGCAATCTCGTCAGCCCGTCGAAGTTCGACCGATACCAGCTCAGCTGCTCGGCCTGTTTTTGCTCGGTGATGTCCTCGAGAACACCTCGAAGCCAGACGGGGTTTCCGCGGCGATCGAGTTTGTAGTCGGCGGAGTGTCGGACGAACCGGATCAACCCGCCGGGGAGAACGATGCGATGTTCGAATTGAAGAGGCGTGTGCTTCTTCAAAGAACCGCGGATGGCCGCGCGGACGAGAGCCCGGTCGTCGGGGTGGACGATCCGCAAGAACCGCTTGAGGCTCGGAAGCATGTTTCCGTCGAGTCCGAGGATGCG
>DASUAD010000436.1:0-13260 GCA_035763965.1 Thermoanaerobaculia bacterium
GCCGCATTCGCGCTCGTGGCCGCGTGCCGGGGCGGGAAGAAGGCCGCGGGACCGGGCGGCGGGGCCGCAGCCATGCCTCCGATGCCCGTCGAGGTCGCGGAGGCGACCCGCGGGAACGTCCAGGAAACGCTCCACGCGCTCGGGACGATCGAAGCGGCCGAGAGAGTGAAAATCACGGCTGAAATCGACCAGATCGCGCGCGCGTTGCCGTTCGAGGAGGGGCGGATCGTCCGCAAGGGGCAGGTGCTCGCGGTGTTGAACGACTCCGAGCTCCGCGCCGAGGCGGGGCGGGCCGAGGCCCTGCGCGACCAGGCGCGGGTCAGCGCAGCGCGGTTCGAACAGCTCTCGAAGGAGCGAATCGCGTCGCCGCAGGATCTCGACAACGCCCGCGCCGCCCTGCAGGTCGCGGAAGCGAACCTCCGGCTGGCCCAGGCGCGCCTCGCGAAGACGAAGATCGTGGCTCCGTTCAGCGGCGTCGTCGGAAGCCGGCTCGTCTCACCCGGCGTCTATCTGCGCGCGGGCGACGTCATCACCGAGCTCGCCCGGATCGACACGGTGAAGGTCGCGTTCGCCGTGCCTGAGAGGTATCTGTCCGAGCTGCGGCGCGGCGCGCAGGTGAAGATAACGACCGTCGCCTTTCCCGGAAAGGAATTCACGGGAGCGGTGAACGTCGTCGATCCAATCCTCGATCCGACCACGCGCTCCGCGCGCCTCTCCGCGGTCATCCCGAACCCGCACGCGGAGCTGCGCCCCGGCATGTCGGCCGACGTGAGCGCCGTGCTCGCCGAGAGGGCGCAGGCCGTGACGGTGCCGGACGAGGCCGTTTTCGCCGAAGGGGACCGTAATTTCCTGTTCGTCGTGCAGGCGGATTCCACGGTCGTTCGGCGCGCGGTGAAGCTCGGCGCCCGCCAGCCCGGCCGGGTCGAGATCCGGGAGGGCCTCCAGGGGGGCGAGAAAGTCGTCCGCGCCGGACACCAGAAGCTCTTCGAGGGAGCGAAGGTGCAGGCGGTCACGAGCGCCGTTTCCGCCCCGCCCTCCCCGGTGGCCGCCGGAGGAACGAACCCATGAAGCTCTCCGAGGTTTCGATCCGCCGGCCGGTCCTCGCGACCGTGATGAGCCTGACGATCCTGCTCTTCGGCGTCATCTCGTTCTTCCGCACGCCGGTCCGCGAGTACCCGAACATCGATCCGCCCATCGTGTCGGTGACGACCGTCTATCGCGGCGCGGCCTCGAACGTCATCGAGGCGGAGATCACGGAACTGATCGAGGAGGAGCTCGCCACGCTCGAGGGAGTGAAGCTTTTGCGATCGTCGTCGCAGGAGCAAGTTTCGCGCATCACCGTCGAGTTCGTTCTCTCCCGCGACGTGGACCAGGCCGCGAACGACGTCCGCGACCGCGTGTCGCGCCTTCGCGGGCGGCTTCCCCGCGAGGCGGAGGAGCCGATCATCGCGAAGGTCGACACGAACGTGCAGGCGGTCATGTGGCTGGCGCTCTATGGCCAGGGCTTCTCCAATCTCGAAGTCTCCGACGTCGCGAACGTCGTCCTGAAGGAGCGGCTGCTGCGGGTGTCGGGGGTCGGATCGGTCATCATCGGCGGCGAGCGCCGCTACTCGATGCGGGTATGGCTCGACGCCGCGAGGCTCGCGGCGTACGGCCTCACGGTCGTCGACGTCGATCGCGCGATCCAGGGGCAGAACGCGGAGATCCCCTCGGGCCGCATCGAGGGCGAGGGGCGGGAGTTCTCGGTCCGCACCAAGGGGGAGCTCGTCAATCCTGAGGAATTCGGCGGGATCTTCCTCGCGCAGGTGGGTGACCAGGCCGTGCGGCTCTCCGACGTCGCCGAAGTCGCGGTCGGCGCGGAGGACGAGCGGACGATCATCCGGTACAACAAGGTCCCGGCGGTCGGTCTCGGCATCGTCAAGCAGGCGAGCGCCTCGACGCTCGAGGTCTGCAATGCCGTCAAAGCGTCGCTGCCGCAGCTGAATGCGCTTCTCCCGAAAGGGATGAAGATCGAGGTCGCCTACGACTCCTCGACGTTCATCCGGGACTCGATCTCGGAAGTCCGGATGACGCTCCTTCTCGCCCTGGGGCTCGTTGTCCTCGTGATCTTCATCTTTCTGAAGAGCCCGAGCGCCACCCTCATCCCGACGCTCGCGATCCCGGTCTCGATCATCGGCGCGTTCACAGTGGTCTACTTCGCCGGCTTCACCGTCAACATCCTGACGCTCCTCGCGCTCGTGCTCGCGATCGGTCTCGTCGTGGACGACGCCATCGTCATGCTCGAGAACATCTACCGGCACCTCGAGATGGGCAAGACGCGCCTCCGGGCGGCGTACGACGGCGCGAAAGAGATTGCCTTCGCGATCCTGGCAACGACGATCGCGCTCGTCGCGATCTTCATTCCGGTGGCGTTCCTGACCGGAAACGTCGGGCGGCTGTTCAACGAGTTCGGCATGACGGTCGCGGTCGCGGTCCTCATCTCGGGGTTCGTGGCGTTGACGCTCACCCCGATGCTCTGCTCGAAGATCCTTCGAGGGCACCAGACGGAGGGGCGGCTCGCACGCACGGTCCAGAAGGGTTTCGACGCGCTCGATCGAATGTACGACCGCTCGGTGCGCGCGGCGCTCGTGCGCCGCAAGCTCGTGCTCGTCGGCACGGCTCTCCTGGTCGTTGCGATCGTGGTTCTCTTCCGTTTGCTCCCCTCGGAGCTCGTGCCGACGGAGGACCGCGGAACGATCGTCGGCATCATGATCGCTCCGGAAGGATCGACCCTGGGTTACGTCGATCGGTACGCGAATCAGATCGAGAACATCTTCATGGCGGTCCCGGAGCGCGCCGGGCTCTTCACCGGTATCGGTCTGACGGGCGAAGGTCCCGGCCGGGTGACCGACGGGTTCTTCTTCCTGCCCTTGAAGCCGTTTGCCGAGCGTGACCGCTCCCAGCAGGAGGTCGTGCGCGAGCTCTTTCCGAAGCTCCTTTCGGTGCCGGGTGTGCTCGCCTTCGCGATCAACCCGCCGTCTCTCGGAGGGAGATTCTCCGCGACCCCGGTGCAGTACGTCCTCCAGGCCGCGACGTACGACGAGCTCCGGCCGGCGGTGGAATCCATGATGGCGGAGGCTTCGAAGCTCCCCTACCTGCTCAACCTCGACACGGACCTGAAGTTGAACACGCCCCAGATCGAGCTCGCCATCGATCGGGCGCGGGCGTCCGCGCTCGGCGTGTCGGTCACCGACATCGGTACGACGCTGCAGACGCTCCTCGGGGGCCGCGAATCGACCCAGTTCCGCCGCGGCGACAAGCAGTACAAGGTCCTGCTCCAGGTGCGGCCGTCCGAGCGCGCGACGCCTCAGGCGATCTCCGATCTCTACCTGCGCGGCACGGGCGGCCTCTTCCAGATGGCCAACGTCGTCAGCGCTCGCGAAACCGTCGCCCCCAAGGAGTTGAACCACTTCAACCGCGTCCGCTCCGCCCGGATCACCGCGAATATCGCGCCCGGTGTCACGCTCGGGACCGCGCTCGACGATCTCGACGCGATCGCGCGCACGAAGCTTCCGGCCGGAGTCCGCACGGATCTCGACGGGGAGTCGCGCGAGCTGCGCGAGTCGAGCGGCAGCCTGTTCTTCCTGTTCGGCATCTCGATCGTGTTCATCTACCTCGTGCTCGCGGCGCAGTTCGAGAGCTTCGCCCATCCGCTGACGATCCTGCTGACGGTTCCGCTCGCCGTCTTCGGCGCGCTCCTGACGCTCAAGATCCTCGGGATGTCGCTGAACGTCTACTCCGAGATCGGGCTGATCCTGCTGATCGGACTCGTGACGAAGAACGCCATCCTGATCGTCGAGTACGCGAACCAGCTGCGGCGGCGCGAAGGCCTCGACGTGGCCGAGGCGGTCGCCCGCGCCGCCCGGATCCGGCTGCGGCCGATCCTGATGACGTCCTTCGCGACCATCTTCGGCGTGCTGCCGATCGCGCTCGGCATCGGGGCCGGCGCCGAGAGCCGCAAACCGCTCGGCGTCGCCGTCGTCGGGGGGATGCTCTTCTCGACGCTGCTGGCGCTGATGGTCGTTCCCGTCGTCTACACGTATCTCTCCGGAAAGGCACGCGAGGAAGCGGAGGAGGAGGCGTTCGTGGAGGAGCGCGCTGCCGCGGAGGCCTAGCGGTATCGTTGTCCGGCCGTGATCGGCCGGACGGTTTCGCACTACCGGATCCTCGAGAAGCTCGGTCAGGGCGGCATGGGCGTCGTGTACCGCGCCGTCGACACGCGCCTCGAGCGCCCGGTCGCGATGAAGTTCCTCCCGCCCGAGGCGGTCGCCGATCCCGAGCGGAAGGGCCGTTTCATCCGCGAAGCGAAAGCCGCGTCCGCACTCAACCACCCCAACATCGTCACGATCTACGACATCGACTCGGCAGACGGTCTCGACTTCATCGCGATGGAGCGGGTCGACGGCGAACCACTCGATCGCCGGATCGGATCACGCGGCCTGCCGATCGACGACGCCCTGCGCTACGCCGCCGAGGCGGCCGACGCCCTCGCCGCCGCGCACGAAGCGGGAATTGTCCACCGTGACGTCAAGCCGGCCAACGTCATGATCACCCATTCGGGTCGGGTCAAGGTGCTCGACTTCGGCCTGGCGAAACTCCTCGAGCCGACGGCGGACGGATCGACCGCCGACTCCCGCCTCGCCACCGCGACGGGAACGCCCCCGGCGACCGCGGCGACGAAGTACACGCGGGAGGGCACCGTAATCGGGACCCTCGCGTACATGGCGCCCGAGCAGATCGAGGGCAAGCCCGCCGACGCGCGCACCGACGTCTTCGCTCTCGGCTGCGTGCTCTATGAGATGCTCGCGGGACGACGGCCCTTCGCGGGCGAGTCGACGATCGGAATGATGACGTCGATCCTCCGCGACCCTCCGCCGCCGTTGAAGAGCGCCCGACCGGATGTCCCGTCGCGCGTCGAGCGGATCGTCCGGCAGTGTCTCGAAAAGGATCCGGCGTCGCGCTATCCCTCGGCGCGCGCCCTCGCCCGGGATCTCGCGGCCGCGCGCGAAGAACGGGAACGCCGCACCGCGCGGCTCACGTCGGTGCTCCGCCGGCCGCGCTACGCCGTGCCGGCTCTGCTTCTCCTGGCCGCCCTCCTCGGCGGCGCCCTTTGGATGTGGACGCGTGGGTCGGGGCGCCGTTGGGCGAGGAACGTGGCCCTTCCGGAGATCGCCCGGCTCCTCGAGAAGGACCAGCTCGTGCCGGCGTACCGTCTCGCGCTGAGGGCCGATCGGCACCTGCCGGGCGATCGCGAGCTCGAGCGTCTCTGGAACAGCGTGGCGATGCCGGGGATCGTCGAGACCGAACCGCCCGGAGCCGAGGTCTCGTTCAAGGACTACCTGTCGCCCGCGTCGGAGTGGGTCTCGCTGGGCCGATCCCCGATCGAGGTTCGGATCCCTGCCGCCTACCTGCGATGGAAGGTCACGAAGCCCGGATATCAGGAGTTCGAGGGCGGCACGCCCCTCCCGGATCGTCTGAACGCCGACCGAGTCCAGCTTCGTTTCGTTCTCCAGCCCATCGACGCCGCTCCCCCCGGCATGGTGCGGGTGCCCGAGGGAAGCTCGGCGGTCCCCGGGATCGGCGAGCTCGAGATCCCCGCCTTCTGGCTCGACCGCCACGAGGTCACCAACCGGCAGTTCAAAGAGTTCGTCGATCGGGGCGGATACGGCGAGCGCCGCTGGTGGAAGGTCCCGTTCGTTCTGGAGGGCCGCACACTCTCGTGGGAAGAAGCGACCTCGCGATTCCGCGACTCCACGGGACGGCCCGGGCCAGCGACGTGGGAACTCGGCACGTACGCCGAAGGTCAAGCGGACCATCCCGCGGCCGGCGTCAGCTGGTACGAAGCGGCCGCCTACGCCGAGTCGGTCGGGAAGACGCTGCCGACCATCCACCAGTGGTTCCGGGCGTCCGACACCGGTCCGTTCTCCGAGATCCTATTCGTGAGCAACTTCGACGGAACGAGTCCGTCACCGGTCGGCTCGCACGCGGGCCTCGGTCCCTACGGCACGGTCGACACGGCCGGGAACGTCGCCGAGTGGTGCTGGAACGCCTCGGACGGAGAGCGCTACTTCGCCGGAGGAAGCTGGAAGGACCCGAGCTACGTCTACCAGCACGTGGGGGCGCGCCAGCCGTTCGAGCGGTCCGCGACCATCGGTTTCCGATGTGCCAGCAACGACGCGCCGCTTCCGGCGAGCCTCGTTGCGCCGTTCGAAGCTCCTCGCCCGCCCGCCCTCGCGAAGCCGGCCTCGAACGACGACTTCCAGATCTATCGGAGCCTGTATTCGTACGACCGCGCCGCCGTCGACGCGAGGATCGAGCGTTCCGACGACACGTCTCCCTACTGGCGGCGGGAAAAGGTCTCGCTTTCGGCGGCGTACGGCGGCGAGAGGCTTCCGATCCACCTCTTCCTGCCGCGAAATGCGGCGCCGCCCTATCAGTCGGTCGTGTACGTCCCCGAGTCGCCGGCGGAGCTCATTCGTTCGAGCGAACAGGCTCCGACACGCTGGTTCGACTTCCTCGTTCGGAGCGGCCGCGCGGTCGTCTACCCCGTGTACAAGGGAACCTACGAGCGCCGCGTCGCGGGGGTCCGACAGAACGTGAGCCTGCGCCGCGACATTCTCATCCAGTGGAGGAAGGACATCGGCCGCGCGATCGACTATCTCGAGACGCGACCGGACTTCGACAGCAGCCGCGTCGCTTTCTACGGGTTCAGCCTCGGCGCGGTCTACGCGCCCATACTGACGGCGCTCGAAGACCGGTTTCGCGCGAGCCTCGTCGTGGGCGGCGGCCTGCCCGGCCGACAGCTTCCCCCGGAGGCGGACGTCGTCAACTTCGCCCCGCGAGTCACGGTCCCGACGCTGATGCTCTCGGGCCGTCAGGATTTCGTTCGTCCGATCGAGGTCGCGCAGCGTCCCCTTTTCGACCTGCTGGGATGCCCGCCGGGACGCAAGCGACTCGCGCTGCTCGAGGGAGGACACGTGCCCGCCGAGTTCCAGCCGATGGTCCGCGAGATGCTCGACTGGCTCGACCGGTACCTGGGGCCGGTCGCGACGCGAAACTAGGCCGGCGCCTTCGACATCTTCTCGATCTCCTTCCACTCCCGGTCGGAGACCGGCATCACGGACAGGCGCGAGATCCGCACGAGCGGGAAGTCGGCGAAGGACTTCTTCGCCTTGATCTCCGCGAGCGTCACGGGACGCTTCAACTTCCGGACCGGCGCGATGTCGACGACGTACGACTTCCCGCTCGGATCGCTCGGGTCGGGGTACGCGTCCCTCGTCGCCGCCGCGTATCCGACGATCGCCTTCTCGTCACCCGTGTGGTAGTAGAAGATGCAATCATTCTTCTTCACCGACCGCAGGTGCTTCTGCGCGAGCGCGTTCCGGACGCCCGACCAGACGGTCTTCTTCTCGCGCACGAGGTCGTCGAAGGAGTAATGAGTCGGTTCTTCCTTGAAGAGCCAGTTCATCTTTCGTCTTCGCGCTCGCGATGGAGATCGATCCTGCTGCGTGCCCGGGGGCAAACTCTACCGAAAAAACCGGGCTCCGGGTGGCTAATGTCCCCCGGCGGGCCTCGGCCGGTTCCGGTACCGCTCGTAAAGCCGCTTGTGCTTGTCGGACAGGTCGAGAGCTCGCCCGTCGACGTACGCCGACGCGACGTCATACCGGAAGTCGAGCACGTCCCGGTCGGAGACGAAGAGCGTCGCGTCCTTGCCCGGCTCGATCGAGCCGATCCGGTCGGCGATCCCCAGGATCCGCGCGGGCTCGAGCGTGATCGCCTCGAGCGCCTTCTCGCGCGACAGCCCGTACGCCACGGCGACGGATGCGTGGTGTGCGAGGTTCCGCACGAAGGAGGAGTCCCCCTCGTTGATGGCGATCCGCACGCCGGCTTTCGAGAGCGTCGCCGGGGCGGCAAACGGCGTGTCGTACGGCTCGTCGGCCCGGGTGGGAAGTCCGACCACCGGATCGAGCACCACCGGCACGCCGGCGGCGGCGAGCTCGGAGGCCGCGCGCCAGGCGTCGCGGCCGCCGCCGATCGTGATCTTCAGGTTCTCGTCCTTGGCCCACGCGAGCGCCGCGCGGATCTGCGCGAGCCGGTCCGCGACCACGAGCACGGGGATCCGCCCTTCGATCGCCGGTAACAGCGCTTCGAGCCGCGGATCGAGGTCGTGTCGCGGGACGCCCGACTTCCCTTCGGCGGCGCGCGCCCGGCCGTAGGCGCGGGCTTCCGCGAAAAGGTCCTTCAGCTTCGCGAGTGCCACGTCGCGGCGCTTCTCCTGGATCCGGACCGAGAAGCGCGCCTCAGGCGAGCGGTCGATCGAAAGGTCCGGCCACGTGATGGTCACGTAGGCCGGCGTTCGGATCGCGGCGTCCTCGCGGGTCCAGCCGTCGAGCTTCATCGCGGCGCCCGAGCCCGACACGATCCCACCCTTCGGGGTGACGCCCGCGACGAGCACGCCCGCCGACCGCGTCACCGGGAGCTGCTCGGAGTCGAAGTTCATCGCGACGTCCGCGCGCGCCTCGGGGTTGAGGTCGCCGGTCTCGGTCTGGTCGAGGGTCGCCCGCACGGCGCTGATCTCGATGAGCCCGAGGTTCGTCGCCGCCGGGACGAGCGACGGATAGACGTGTTTGCCCGACACGTCGACCACCCTGGCGCCCGCCGGGACCGGCACGTTCACACCGACGGACGCGATCTTTCCGTCGGTCATGACGACGGTGCCCTTTGGAATGTCCGGCCCGCTGACCGGATGAATCGTGCCGCCGACGAGGGCGATCGTCTCGGCGCCGAGCGCCGCGGCGGAGAGCAGCAGGACGGCCGGGATGAGGTGTCTCACTTCGGAGCCTGCGCCTCGGGCTTCGGAGCCTTCTCGAGCATCTTCTTCGCTCTCGCCACGAGATCGCTGCGCTCCTTCTCGAGTGCCGGACGCCGGGCGAGGTCCGTCGCGCGATCGAAGTACTTCTTCCCTTCGATCCACGTCTCGAGCGCCACCGCCGAGCTCGAGAGCGGGTCCTCGCTCCAGAGCACGAAATCGGCGTCCTTTCCGGGCTCGAGCGAGCCCGTCCGATCGAAGATGCCGAGCTGCTTTGCCGGGTTCGACGTGACGAATGCGAGCGCATCGGTCGGCTTCAGGCCGCCGTACTTGACCGCCTTCGCGGCCTCGGTGTTCAGTCGCCTCGCGAGCTCGTCGGAATCCGAGTTGTACGAGACGACCACTCCACGCTCGTGGAGCAGCGGCCCCGCATACGGGATCGCGTCGTAGACCTCGAACTTGTAGGCCCACCAGTCGGAGAAGATCGATGCGCCGGCCCCGTGCTTCGCGATCTCGTCGGCGACCTTGTAGCCCTCGAGCGAGTGCTGGAACGCCGCGATCTTGACGCCGAACTCTTCCGCGGTGCGGATCATCTGGAGGATCTCGCTCTTGACGTAGGAGTGGCAGTGGACCTTGCGCGTGCGCTCGAGAATCTCCGCGATCGCTTCGAGCTGGAGGTCGGGCTTCGGCGGGACCAATCCCGTCGCCGAGCTGCCCTTCGCAGCCGACGCTTTCCGGTACTCCTCCTGGCGCTTCCGGTAGTCGCGTGCCGCCATAAAGCGTTCGCGGATCTGCGCTGCGACGCCCATGCGCGTCTGCGGATAGCGCAGCGGCGTCTGCTGGAAGTTCGAGCGCTTCGGGTTTTCTCCGAGCGCGAACTTGATTCCCTCGGGCGCCGTCGGGATCGGGAGATCGTCCGGGCCGCCGCCGAGGCGCCACTTGACCGTGGCGTTCTGCCCCCCGATCGCGTTCGCCGAGCCGTGGAGGACGTTCGCGGCGGTGGTGCCGCCCGCGAGCTCGCGATAGATCGCCGCGTCGAACGGGTCGAGAACGTCCTTGACGCGAACTTCCGCCGTCACGGCGTGAGCGAGCTCGTTCACCTGCCCGTCGATGGCGGTGTGGGAGTGCGCGTCGATGATGCCCGGTGTGACGTGCTTGCCGCGGCCGTCGATTTCGAGTGCACCCGCCGGCACCGCCAGCCCGCGCCCGACCGCGACGACTTTTCCGCCCGAGACGACGAGATCCGCGTTCTCGAGGATTCCCGCCGGCCCCTGCGTCCAGACCGTCGCGCCGCGCACGACGACCGCCTTCGGAGCGGCGACGGGCCCGTCGTCACGGGCCGGCAACAGTCGCACGTCGGGCGGGAGCTCTGGCTCCGGGCTCTTCGTTTCCCGTTTTCCGTTTCCCGTTTCCCGCCTCTCGGCCACCTCGTACCTCTTCCCGTCGATCAAGATCTCCGAGACACGGCTTTCCGCGGCGAACGGCTCGCCGGTTTCGACGACGAGGTTCGCAATGCGCCCGGCGGCGATCTCGCCGAGGCGGTCCCCGAGCCCGAGCTGACGCGCCGGGATCGTCGTGACCGCGGCGAGCGCGTCGTCGTGCGACAGGCCTCGCGCGATCGCTTCGCGCACGCGCCGCGGGAAGTCCTCCGGATCGGCGAGCCCCGCGGTCGTGAGCGAGAAAGTGACCCCCGCGTCCCGCATCCACTTCGGGTTCGAGGGCGCGCGATCGATCGCTCTCAAGCGTTGGAGGGGAACATCGAGCCACTCGACGTCGTCGTCCATCTTGTCAGGCCGCGGGAAATCGACGCGAAGGACGAGATCCGGCTTCTCCGCCGCGACGAGATCCCGCAGCCGATATTCGTCGCCCGCGCCGACGTGGAGAGCTTTCAGCTTCATCTCGCGCGCGACCTTCAAAGCGCGCAGAAGCGAGAGGACGTCGGACGATTCGAAGACGACGGTCTCCTTCCCCTGCGCGGCCGGAAGGAGCGCCGCGTTCGAGCTCAGGAATCTCGGCCGGGCCTGGCCGGCCGGCCGACGCGCGTAGGCCGCCTCGGCCTCCCCCCACCACCTCGCGTCGAGAAAGCTCTGCCGCACGAGAGCGACGGCGCCCATCTTCGAAACCGGATACACGGCTCGCCCGAAGCTCGCGAAGTCGAATGCGCCCGGGTCGAGCGAGACGACCTGTGCGCCGTCCGCGGCGAGAACGCGCCCCGACAGCACGCCGTCCGCGAGGCTGACCACCGCCGCCCGCCCCCGGAGGATCCCGCTCTGGGGAACGGCCGCGACGACGCCGTAACCCAGCCGCCGGTAGGCGTCGGAGACGCGGTCGACGATGGCGAGCGAATCGACGACGCGCTCGTCGGCGCGCACCGTCGGCAGCGGGTGCTCGGCCGGACCGCGCGTGTGGAGCGGCGCCGCGGGCGTCCGCTCCGGGGAGGGCTCCTCCTCGTCGGACGGGGCGCGCGGTTTTTTCCCGGCGAGCCGGTCCGCCGAAACGTAGGGGTCGACGTACGCGGCATGAAGGACCTTCCCTTTCAGATCGAACACGCGCGCATCGGCGGGGATCGATACCTTGCCTTCTGCGCCGACCGCCTCGACGATCCCCCCGCGCGCGACGACGACGCCGGGATCGAAGACCCGGCCGGGGGCGGCGATCACGCGCGCGCCGGTGAGCGCATACGAGAGACGGTCCCCGCTTCGGACGTCGGTCGCGCCGAAAACTGCCAGAGAGAGCAGGGTCGCCACGCACGCCGCGCCGGCTGCGAGCGCCGTGCGCGCGCGTGAGGATCCGGCAGGTTTCCTCATGAAAGGCGCGCGGATTCTATACTAGCGGTCGCATTGAAAACGATCGGAGGAGGAATCGTGATGATCAAGAGAGTCGTGAGCTTCGCCGTCGCGCTCGCCGCGATCGCTGTTTTCTCGACCGCCCAGGAAGCGCGGCGCCCCCTCTCGCCCGCGGGCACGGCGGCGACGCAGGTCGGCGGGAAGTGGAGCGCGCCGGACAAGGACGGAGAGCGCAGCTACTCGGGCGGAAAGTGGATCGAGGTCACGTACAGCCGTCCGATGCTTCGCGGCCGCACGGACATCTTCGGCAAGGGTGCCGACTACGGCAAGGCCGTCTCGGGCGGCGCCCCGCTGTGGCGGGCGGGTGCAAACGTGACGACGACGTTGAAGACGGAAGTGCCGCTCGAGATCGGCGGCAAGCGCCTCGAGCCCGGCGAATACTCGCTCTTCGTCGACCTGAAGGAGCCGGGCTGGACGCTCGTCGTCTCGAACCAGCCGCGGCAGGACAAGTACGATCCGAAAGAGAAATCGAAAACGTGGGGCGCGTACAACTACGACCCGAAGTTCGACGTCGTCCGCGTGCCGATGAAGATGATCACCCCCGCGGTCTCGGTGGATCAGTTCACCATCGCGTTCGTCGACATGTCGAACGAGAGCGGCAAGCTCGCGGTGGCGTGGGAAAAGACCGGCGCCGTCGTGCCGTTCAAGGTGCTGGCCTCGTGAATCGACGGAGGAGTGAGGTCCGCAGCCTCACTCCTCCCCGAAGATCCGGAGCTCGACGGGCTCGGCCGTCGCGACGCCGGGGGACAGCCTCGCCGCCACGACGCCGTCCCGGGTCAGCGGCACGAACCGCGACTCGGGATCGACGAACGACTGCGTGAAGTAGTACTCCTTGCCGTCCTCCGCGTCCGTCCAATTCGCGCGCGCCTTGAAGAGGAGTCCCGCCGTCCGGCCGTCCCGGGCGATATACCCCGCCACGACGAAGCCCCTCTGTTCCCCGGAGTCGGGATCGGGTCCGCCCGAGAACGTCTTGAATACCGCGCCCGCTCTTGTCTGCACGCGAGGCGCGAGAAGGAGCCTCGCGGGCACGCCCTGGGTGGCCGACTTTCCCTCCAGTCGCAGCACGACCAGCGACGTGTCGGCCGCCGCGTGGCGGAGGGTCGCGTCCGGGCACGTTCTCGAGCCGGCGGCCGTCGACGTGACGACGCGCAGCGAGCTCCCTCCGTCCCCGCCGGAGAAAGAGACGTTGCCTCCGCCGATTGCGAACATCCGCTGGATCCCCCCTCCCGGACTCTCGACGGCGACGTAGCTCGTCCTCGTGATCGGGTCGAAGTCCACGAGAGCGACGACGACCGTCCCGCTCGCTTCGGAACCGGGCAGCGGCACCTCCAGCAGCCTTCCTTCGCCGCGGCGGAAATCCGCCCGGTAGCACGCGGCCGCGTCGCTCCGTTCGAGGCGGACGAACAGCGGAGGAGGGCTCGACGCCGCCTTGTGATACTCGGCGAGGAGAATCCTCGGCGCGTTGCGAAACGCGTCGGGCATGATCGGCGCCTCCGGGGGCGCCTTGAGCCCCCGCGAAGCGACGAGCTTCCCGTTCTCGACTCGAATCGAGAGCCCGGTGGCAGC